>CALCJH010000112.1 GCA_937967775.1 uncultured bacterium
CCAGCGGGAGGTCTCCATCACCCCGTTGACCAGCTTCAGGATGCTGTTGGGGATGGAAGGGTCTACAGGATGCACGCCTGTGCCCGATGAGCGCAGCTGGACGCCGGGAAGCCGGGCCAGATTGGGCCCCCAGTCTACGGGCTCCACCTCGACCTCCTGCCCGACCGCGAGGCGCACATAAACCGGAATCTCCGGCACGTCCAGCTCCAGGCGCCCGCCCGTCACGTTCAGCGTTCGCTCCTCTCCCAGAGCGGAGACCACAGTCACCGATGTCGCGCCCGGCAGCAGCAGCGTAATTCGGCCATCGGTGGATCCAGCGCTCATGAACGCCGCAACTTTCTTGCCCGGACCTTCGAAGAGATTGCCGATATAGAGTCTGTTGCCCGTCTCGCCGAAATCGAACTTACGGGTGAAGCGGGTGCCGTAGACCTCCTCAGACCACACACGCATCACCACTGCCCCTGGGTTCAGACTGCCATCCCGGTTTTCCAGAAACGTGGGGAAATCCCAGAAGCCGTGGCTCCGTTCATACCAGTAATAGTTCTGCTCCTTCGGGATGCCGTACTGTTCAAACAGCATCGTCTGGAGCATCAGCCACCGAGCCTGCCTGCGCGGCTCGTAGGATCCGTAGACGGGGGCAAAGTATCCCTGCTCCGTCTGCCAGATCTCCTTATCCTGCTGCCCGTATTCGGCAAGCAGCTGCTTCAGAGCGTCAAAGGTGTTCCGGGCAAGAAAAAGATCACCTTCGACGCCGTTGTATGCGTGGAAGGAGAAGACATCGATATAGTTGCCTCCTCCCGCATTGAAGAAATCGCGCAGCCAGTTTTGGAGCCCCTGCGTGACGGATACGGTTCCCGGTCCCATGACTTTGAGGTTAGGGCTGACGCCCTTCACCGTCTCATAGAACGGACGCATTTCGTTGTTGGCAAACTGAACCCCTGATGCGCCGAAGTTTGGCTCGTTCCTGGGTTCCCAGTATTTGACGCGGTCTTTGAAGTGCTCCACGATCCTTCGAACGCCGTTCAGGTCCGAAGTACCGTTTGGAAATGCGATCATCAGCTCCCGCCTGCGGAAGGGATCGTAAGGCAGATACCATTGCTCATCCAGGGCCACATCCTGCTCCAGCCTTGCGATCTCCGCCTCCCAGTTGCTCGCATTTTCCACGAACAGCCTGCAGGGTCCGATTCCCAGCACCCCGCGCAGCGGAGTGTTCATTGAAGGATAGGACCCCGTCGCCAGTGAATCCGACTGCGGATCCCGCGGGTGCCTGGCGGGAGGAAGCTTGGGAAAGCCCGGGGTATCGCGGAAGATGACGAAGTTGGTCACTCCCAGCACGTTGCCCCAGGGCCACTGTGCTTCGGCGCCGTAAAGATAGAGCCTGTACCATCCCGGCTTGCTGACCCGGGGAGTAATCACATCCGGGAGCCCGGCCCCTGCAGGCGTGATGGGGCCCTCGTCCACCACATTGCCCTGGTAATCGCGGACCTCGAACCGGACGGATTGGTTGGGGTTGATCGGCTGCCAGGCACGCGGAGCGGTTTCCAGCTCGAACCGCACAGTTTCCCCGACATAAAAGATATGGTGCCTCTTACCTGAATGAGCATAGGTAAAGTTCGGGGGGGACGCCCAGAGCCAGAACTTGACATCGAGAGTCTTTGTTTCCGTCGGTTCCGACCGGTTTCCCGCCGCATCTGCGGCCCTGACGAAATAGTGCACGGACCCCAACGGAGCAGGAAAGTCATAGAACTCAAGGCCGGTGACCGTTGTAAGGAGTGTGCCGTTTCGATAGACCTCGTAGCCGGTCACGCCCACGTTGTCGCTGGACGCCTGCCAGGTTAATCGCACGGATCGGGCATAGGCCGTGGCGGTGAACTCGCCGGGCGTCGTCGGAGGCTCCGTGTCCTGAGCCGCGGCGCCTGCCTCCATCAGCGAAAGGGCGGCTGATGCAGCAAAGAGGAGCAAAAGAGATCGGATTACGGAGCTCCTGAATGTCATAGGCTTACTGCCTCTCGGGTTGGTACGCTGCTTTTTGACGATCCGGGTTCGCTTGCCGAATCGTCTCTCACTGCCTTTGAAGGATGGGTTTCCTGGAGCTGATGATCTCCCGGTATATCCGTTCCACTTTCTCGGCCGATGCGCGGATGGAAAAGTTTCTTGCCACGTGCTCCTGCCCGGCCCGGGCCAGAGCGGCGGCCCGATCTCGATGGGCAAGGAGGTCAATGATGGCTTCCGCGAGCGCCGGTGCGTCCCCCGGCGGGGTGAGAAGACCGTTGACTCCGTGCGTGATGATCTCTTGCGGCCCGCCTGCGTCTGTGGCTATGACCGGAACTCCCGCGGCCATCCCCTCGATGATCACCTGCCCGAACGGCTCCGGCACCGTGCTGGCGTGTACAAGAATGCTCAGCTCTGGCAGCAAATCCTGAATATCGTCGCGGAAGCCCAGAAACTCCACCCGACCTTTGAGAAGCCCGGTGTCGGCCTGTCGGCGCAGATCTTGCTCGAACTCCTCCTCACCGAACAGAGACGCGCCG
>CALCJH010000113.1 GCA_937967775.1 uncultured bacterium
AAGGCTTCGGAGCTTGCCGAAGCGGCGAATGCTCTTGGCCTTCCGGGAGTCCGTTTCCGTCCGACGCATTTCATCCCCTACTTCTCCAAGTACCGCGACGAGCCGTGCCAGGCGGTGCAGGCGCACATTCTGGACCGCGACGCATTCCGGCCCGTGCGGACCGGCCTTGAGCTCCTGATCCTGATCCGCAAACTCTATCCCTCCAACTTCAAATTCCGCGAGCCCTCCGCCGGGGGCAAGGCGTTTTTCGACCTGCTGACCGGGACGGATAGGGTGCGGAAGATGGTGCTGGACGGAGCCTCGGCGGCGGACATTGAAGCAGGCTGGCAGGAGGGGCTTCAGGACTTCGACGAACGCCGTAAAGAGCTTATCTTGTATCCGTGACGGGATCCAGGAAGCCGTCATCCCGGGGAGGGCCAGAGCCATGCATCATATGTTTCAGGAGATCCTGCAGCAGCCGGCCGTGGTGGCCAACCTGCTGGACCACCAGCAGGCAGCGGCCCGCGAGGTGGCGCGGCTGGTGGAGACGCGTCAGATCACGCAGATCGTCCTGGCGGCGCGCGGAACGTCCGACCATGCCGCCGTTTACGGCCAGTACCTGTTCCAGATCCAGAATCATCTTGCCGCTTTTCTGGCCACTCCGTCCGTGGTCACCCTCTACAACAGCCGGCCCCGTCTGCGCAGCACCATGGTGATTGGCATCTCCCAGTCGGGACGGGCGCTAGATGTGATGGAGTATATGGCCGCGGCGCGGGAGCAGGGCAGCCCGGTGGTGGCCATCACCAACAATCCAGAATCGGACTTCGGACAGCATGCGGACATCCTCCTTGACCTGGATGCCGGTCAGGAGCACAGCGTCGCGGCCACCAAGACTTACACCGCCTCGCTTGCCGCCCTGGCGCTTATCTCCGCGTGCATGTGTCAGCGGCCCGACGCCCTCCGCGCCCTGTTCACCGTACCGGAGCTGATTGCCCGAGCCGTTCAGGAGACCTCCGGGCTGGCGCAGGTGGCGGCCGAAGTGGTGGACGAAAGCGAATGCTTCGTCATCGGCCGCGGACTGAACTACTCGACGGCGCTGGAGACGGCGCTCAAGATCATGGAGACCAGCTACTCCCGGGCGCGCGCATACTCGTCCGCGGATCTGCTGCACGGTCCGGTAGCGGCGGCCCAGTCGGTGCCCTGCATCGTCTATGCACCGCGGGATGCCGCCCACCAGGCGGTGCTGGAGACGGCCGAGCGGCTTCGCGAGCTGGGCACGCGGATGATGGTCATCTCGAGCGACCGGCAGGCGCTGGCCCTTGCGGATCATCCCGTGCACGTCCAGGCCGGCGAGATGGAATTCTTGGATCCGCTGGCTCAGATCGTCGCTGGTCAGCGATTCGCATATCATCTGGCCGTCGCGCGAGGACTGGACCCGGACCATCCCCGGGGACTTACCAAGGTGACGGTGACACGCTAATAGGAGCAGAGGAGGGTTATTCTGGCTCTCAGGGTCATTCTGGATACAGACATCGGGACGGACGTTGACGACCTGTATGCGCTGGCGTTTCTGCTGGCGTCCCCGGAGCTTGATCTTTGCGGGGTAACGGTCGTTCAGGGAGATGTAAACCTGCGGGCGTCCATCGTGCTGAAACTGCTGGATGCGGCAGGCATTACGAATATACCGCTCGCGCTGGGCGCGCGGGATCCGATGCAGTTCGGAGTGCAGGCATACTGGACCGGTCAGGAGGGTCACGGTCTGGCTCTGGACCCGCCAGACCCCTCGCGGCTGGATCCGCGTCCGGCCGTCAGTTTTATCCTGGAGCGCATCGGTGAGGCGCCGGGCCGGACGGGCCTCATCACCATCGGCCCTCTGACCAACGCCGGCCTCCTTGTGAGGGACCATCCGGATGCCTTCCGGGCGTTGCAGGCTGTGAGCGTTATGGGCGGGAACTACCATCCGCCCGGAGCCAGACCGGTGACTGCCGAGCACAACTTCCGCTGCGATCCTGAGGCAGCCTCGCGTGTGCTGGCCCTTGCCCCGCGGTGCCGCCTGGTGGGGCTGAACATTACGCAACGAACCTCCCTGACGCGGGATCTCCTGAAAGAGCTGGAGAGCCTGGGGACTCCGGTCGGTGCCCTGCTGGCGCGGGCCGGGGCACACTATCTGCAGCAGACCGGCCGCGATGCCACTCCCATGCACGATTCCGTGGCGGTGGCGGCGTACTTCCGTCCGGAGCTGTTCCGGTGGGAGCGGCTGGTCCCGGCCGTGCAGACCCTGGGAGACGGGGCGGGAGTGGTCACCTTCCGGCGGGGGGACGGCGAGGGGCACAGCATACAGGTCGCGGTGGACGCGGACATCCCCGCTTTTCAGAAGCTTTTCCGCGAACGCATCCTCAGTTTCGCCGGGCGCGCCTGACCTGCGGGAAGGGAAAAGCCTGCGTGCGCGGCGAACCTTCTGTGCGCGGCTGCAACCCTTTCCGGGTCCGGCTGCTCACCATCGTAAGGGATACGGCAACAGGAGCTGTCATGCAAGTAGGATTTCTCACCGCGCCTTTCGGAGGCGAGCCGCTGGAGAAGGTTGTCGAATTCGCCACGAAGGCGGGGTTCGACTGTCTTGAAGTGGCCAGCGGGCCGGGCTCGAAGCATTTTGACTTTACCGCCGCCTCGGATGCGGACATCGCGGGAGTGCGGCGGCTTTTCGACGATCACAGCCTGCGCATCAGCAGCCTGGCCTGGTATACGGATCTTGTCGCTCCGGCCACGCGTCAGGAGCGGGCGGGTCAGTTCCGGCAACTGGTTGACGCGGCTGTCAAACTCGGGGTGAATGTGGTGTGCACGCTGGGCGGGATGCCTGTGGAGGGCAAGGACCGTTTCGCCACCATCGAGGAGGATTGTCGGACCGCTTTCACCCCGCTTGTGGAGTATGCCGGGGAGAAGGGGGTGAAGGTGGCGCTGGAGAACTGGTTCGCCACCAACCTGCAGAACCTTGCGCACTTCCAGCGTATGTTCGAGGTCATCCCCCACGCCAACTATGGCTTGAATTTTGACCCCTCTCACCTTGTGCACCAGGAGATTGATTACCTGAAAGCGGTGGATCATTTCAAAGACCGCATCTTCCACACCCACGCCAAAGATACCGAGATACGGTACTATCAGCGCGCCTGGATCGGCACGTTGAATGGCGGATGGTGGAGATACGTGATACCGGGCACGGGTGTCATTGACTGGGGGCAGTACATCGCGCATCTCCGCTTCGCCGGATACGACGGTGTCCTCTCCATCGAGCATGAGGACGGCAAGGTGGGTCGCGAACAGGGGATGGAGATCGGTCTGAGGCACCTCAAGCAGTTCATCTGAGGATACCGGCGGGCGCTCCTTCGCCGGGAGGAGCGCTATGCCGCGCATCTTTCTGCGCTGGGAGAGAACAGCTGATGAGTCACTTCCTGGGGATTGACATCGGCACCGGCGGAGCACGGTGCCTGGTCATAGATGGCGATGGCCGCGTAAAGGGGTCCGCCACGGCCGAGTATCCGCTTTCTACTCCCCGCCCTCTGTGGGCGGAGCAGCAGCCTGAAGACTGGTGGCAGGCCGTACTTCAGGCCGTTCCGGAGGCGCTCCGGAAAGCGGGAGTCAACGGGGCCGATGTGGGAGCGATCGGGCTCTCGGGCCAGATGCACGGTGCCGTCTTTCTGGACGCGGCGGGACAAGTCATCCGGCCGGCCATTCTCTGGTGCGATCAGCGCACGGCGGCCGAGTGCGAGGAGATCACCGCCCGCGCTGGCGCGGACACGGTTGCCCGCATTACCCTCAATCCCGTCCTGACAGGCTTTCAGGCTCCGAAGATCGTCTGGTTGAAGAACAACGAGCCGGATGCATTCGCCAGGATCCGGAAGGTGCTGCTGCCGAAGGATTACATAAGGTTCCGGATGACCAGGGCCTTCGCCACGGAGGTCTCGGACGCAAGCGGCACGTCGCTGCTGAACGTGCGTGAGCGGCGCTGGTCTCCTGAGATGATGGCTGCCTCCTTCGTGGAGCCGGACTGGCTGCCGGAGTGCTTCGAGTCCGTGGAGCCTTCCGCCGCCGTCAGCGCCGAAGCGGCGGAGCAGCTCGGGCTGCGCCCCGGAACGCCTGTGGTCGGCGGGGGAGGGGACCAGGCGGCCGGAGGCGTGGGCTCGGGCATCGTGGAGCCCGGTTTGGTCAGCTCCTCGCTGGGAACCTCCGGCGTGGTCTTCGCATACGCGGATGAGCCGTTCGTTGATCCGCAGATGCGCACGCACACGTTCTGCCACGCCGTGCCCGGCAAGTGGCACGTTATGGGGGTTGTGCTGTCGGCGGGGGGCTCGCTGCGGTGGTACCGTGACACCTTCTGCCGGGACTTCAAAACTCTGGCGGCTGAAAAAGGCGCGGATCCTTACGACCTGATGACCGCGGAAGCGGCGGAGATTCCCGCCGGATGTGACGGGCTGTTCTTCCTGCCTTATCTCTCAGGAGAGCGCACTCCCTATCCCGATCCGTATGCGCGGGGGGTGTTCTTCGGCGCGACGCTAGCCCACACGCGGGCGCACTTCACAAGAGCCGTGCTCGAAGGGGTAGGGTTCGCGTTGAAGGACAGCTTCGATATCTTGCGTTCCATCGGGGTGGATGCCACTCAGGTCCGTGTGATGGGCGGCGGGGCCCGCAGTGCCGTGTGGCGCAGGATCCTGACGGACATCGTCGGGCGGGCGCATGTCACGCTGAATGTGGACGAGGGTCCGGCGTTCGGAGTGGCCCTGCTGGCAGGGGTCTCGCAGGGAGCCTGGTCCAGCGTGCAGGAGGCCTGCCGGGCGACGCTGTCAACTGTTGAGCGGGACGAGCCGCGGGCCGAGGCGGTGGAGCGCTACGCTCCGTTGCACGCATTCTATTCATCGCTCTACGCCGCCCTGCGCGAAAGGTTCGCCGGGCTGGCCCGGCTGGCCGATGAGTGAACCAGGAGCCCGTCCGTCCAGGTTGTCCGGTGCGCGTGTGCTGGCGCTCGCGGGTGAGTTCCGTGGCGTGCTGGCGCTGGCGGCGGTCTTTCTGCTCGGCGTCCTGTTCACACCGCGTAACCTGGCCACCGGGCAGTCCATTTTCCTCACCTGGCAGACTCAGAGCGACATCCTCTTCGAATACTCGGAGTACGGGCTGCTGGCGTGCGGGATGACGCTGGTCATCCTGACGGGAGGGATAGACCTGTCGGTGGGCAGCGTGCTGGGTTTCGCGGCCACGCTGTTTGCCGTTCTGCTCATCGGCTACGGCTGGAGCGCTCCGGCGGCGTTTGCCATCGTGGCGATCACAGGCCTTGCAGCCGGGCTGGTGAATGGCGTGCTGATCGCAAGGTTCCGCATTCAGCCGTTCGTGGCCACGTTGGCGATGATGGTTGCGGCCAGGGGGGGAGCCAAGCTGCTGTCTGGCGGCATCAAGGTGCAGCCGGGCGCTCAGGAGTGGTATGCTCTTCAGGGACCGCCGCCAGATGTTTTCCGCTGGATGACATCTCCGCTGGGATGGCTCGGGCTGCAGCCGGCCACGCTGCTGTTCCTTCTGTCCATCCCGGTGATGCTGGTCGTCGTGCGCTACACCGCCTATGGCCGCCGGCTGTATGCCGTGGGAGGCAGCGAGGAAGCGGCCCGGCTCTCCGGCATCCGGGTGGGAGCCGTGAAGATCGCCGCCTACAGCCTTTGCGCGCTGTTCGCGGCCATTGCGGGAGCGGTGAACGCCTGCCGCATCCAGATCGGCGATCCTGAGGCGGGGGCCACGTACGAGCTGGACGCCATCGCCGCCGTGGTCATCGGGGGGACGTCCCTCAGCGGCGGTCAGGGCGGGATGTTCCTGACGCTGATCGGGACGCTCATCATCGCATATATCAATAAGATTCTGAGTATCAACAACGTGCCGGAGGCGTACCGCCTCCTGGCCAAGGGGTTTATCATCGTCGCGGCCGTGCTGATCCAGCGACGCAAGCAGTAGGCGCGGCCGCAAGCGGGGAGAAACAGCAGTGAAGTGGAAATGCCTGATACTTGCCGTGACGGCCGCCACAGCGGCGCTGGTGGCGGGGTGCGGAAAACAACCGGAATCGTCCTCTGGCGGCGGCTCGTCCGAGGGCAAGCGCATCTACAACATCGGTTTCTCCCAGTGCAATCTGGGTGAGCCGTGGCGCGTACAGATGAATGCCGACATCAAAGCCGCCGCGGAGAAGCACAAGGACCGCATCCGTGTGTTCTACAAGGATGCTCAGAACCGGACCGAGGTGCAGCAGAACCAGGTGCGCGAGTTCATCCAACAGGGGGTGGACCTGATCATCATCTCGCCCAAGGAGTCCGTGCCGCTTACCAAACCGGTCGCAGAGGCGATGGCGAAAGGCATTCCCGTCATTGTTCTGGACCGCGCGCTGGCCGGCGATGACTACACGATGTTCATCGGCGGGGACAACCGGGAGATCGGCCGCCAGGCCGGATACCATATGGTGAAGATTCTGGGCGGCAAAGGCAATGTGGTGGAGTTGAAGGGCCTGATGACATCTCAGCCCGCCATAGACCGCCACGAGGGCTTCCTGGAGGGCATCAAGGGTTCGGATATCAAAATCATATTCAGCGCAGACTGCAAGTGGCTGGAGCCGGACGCCCAGCGCGAGATGAAGTCGGCCCTGTCGCGGTTTCCCGACATCGATGCCGTCTACGCCCACAACGATCCCAGCGCCCACGGAGCGTATCTGGCCGCCGAGCAGGAGGGCAAGGGACGCGAGAAGAGCATCAAGTTCATCGGAATAGACGGGCTTCCCACGGAAGGGGTGAAGTATGTCCGCGAGGGCATTCTGGAGGCGACCTTCGTTTATCCCACCTGCGGCGCCGAGGCCATCGAATACGCCCTGAAGATCCTGGATGGCGAGGACGTCCCAAAGCAGGTCATCCTGCCGACCCGCGTCATTACAAAGGAGACACTGGAGCGGGAGGGGAGCTAAAGGCTTATATGCCCGCAGGAGAGCATCGGGCGGGCAGGGCGCTCATCGTACGAGGTGACTGGCTTGTCCAGTCCCCGGAGAGCGTCATCCCGGGCGGCGAGGTTCGTTTTGCGCAGG
>CALCJH010000114.1 GCA_937967775.1 uncultured bacterium
CCACCCCCTTCTGGACGCGGTCATCGACCTGACCCTGGAACGCTATCGGGACCTCCTGCGCCGCGGGACTGTGCTGGTGGACGACCGGGACCCGGGGGACAGGCCGCGCGTCGTGTTCTACCTCGAGCACGCCATCCAGGATGCGAGCCCCACGCGCACCGGCGAGCGCCGGGTCGTCTCGCGCCGGCTTCTGTACGTGGAGCTGGACGCTGACGGCAACGCGCGCCATGCGGGCTACGCCCCTTACCTGGACTACCGGCCCCTCCGGGAGGACGAGCCTTCGTCTGAAGAGGTCCTGGCCCGGCCCGAGTGCGCCTGCAGACGGTGATATAATAGCACGAAACTCGAACATAGGTAGGATATTCGTCGGCTAGAGGCAAAAGATGGATCTCCAAACCCTTGAAACCTGGCTTTGGGACGCAGCCTGCGTGATTCGCGGGCCGGTGGATGCTCCTAAGTTCAAGGACTACATCCTGCCCCTCGTCTTTCTTAAGCGCCTGTCCGATGTCTTTGAGGACGAGGTGACCCACCTCGTACAGGAATACGGCAGCCGGGAGCTGGCGGAAAAGCTTGTCGAGCAGGACCACCGGATCGTCCGGTTCTACATCCCGCGGGAAGCCCGCTGGCCCGAGATTGCCCGCGTGACGACTGGCCTGGGTCAGTATCTTACCGATGCTGTCCGGGCGGTGGCGCGACAGAACCCCCGACTCCAGGGGGTCATTGACGCCGTGGACTTCAATGCTACGGCCGCTGGCCAGCGGATCCTCGACGACGAGCCCCTTGCAGCACTTGTCCAAGTCCTAAGCCGCCATCGTCTCGGGCTGGACGATGTCGAGCCTGACATCCTCGGGCGGGCGTATGAGTACCTGTTGCGCAAGTTCGCCGAGGGCCAGGGACAAAGCGCAGGCGAATTTTACACGCCGCGGGAGGTCGCCATCCTCATGGCGAGGCTTCTTGAGCCGGGGCCGGGGATGGAGGTCTACGACCCCTGTTGCGGCTCGGGCGGCCTCCTGATTAAATGCCATCTGCGCTTGCTGGAAACCCATGGGGAGCGACAGAACGGCCGACTGCGGCTTCCGTCCCGTATAGCGCCGCTGCGGCTCTACGGGCAGGAAGTCAACCCGGCAACCTTCGCCATCGCCCGCATGAACGCCTTCATCCACGACATGGAGGCGGATATTCGGCTCGGGGATACAATGCGGCGACCCGCGTTTACTGACGCCGGGGGCAGGTTAAGACAGTTCGACCTGGTGACGGCGAATCCTATGTGGAATCAGAAAGCCGAGGCCTTCGGAGGTCCTGAAATCTACGAGCACGATCCCTACGGCCGCTTCCGCTACGGAGCGCCGCCGGCTTCCAGCGCCGACTGGGGCTGGCTGCAGCACATGCTGGCCTCCGTCAAGGACGGTGGCCGCATGGCGGTGGTGCTGGACACAGGGGCGGTAAGCCGCGGCAGCGGCAACCAGGGGTCCAACCGCGAGCGGGACATCCGTAGGGCCTTTGTGGAGGCGGATTTGTTCGAGGCCGTCATCCTGCTGCCCGAGAACCTCTTCTACAACACCACCGCCCCCGGCCTCATCCTGATCATCCACCGGGCCAAGCGGCGCCCGGGCGAGATCCTGCTGATCAACGCCAGCAAGCTTTTCGCCAAGGGGCGGCCCAAAAACTACTTGACCGAGGAACACATCGAGCGGATCGCCGACGTTTATCACACCTGGCGGGCGGTGGAGGGGCTTTCCGCCATCATCTCCAAAGAGGAGGCGACCCGCAACGACTACAACCTGAGCCCCAGCCGGTACGTGGCCACTAACGATAAGGAGGAGGTGCTCCCGCTGGAAGAGGCCATGGTGCTCTTGCAGGAAGCCGAAGAGGAGCGCGCGGCGGCCGACCGCGAGCTGATGCGGGTTCTTGACCAGATCGGTCTGGAAGGTTTCCGTGGAAAAAGTTGAGTTTGTGGAAGGCGAAGAGTTTGAGATCAAGCACAAGTGGACCGACCAAGCCTTGGCGGACTTGGCGGCCTTCGCCAACACCCGAGGCGGCACCCTGATGATTGGAGTGGCTGATGACGGCCAGGTGGTCGGCGTTCTGGCCGACGACCAGGAGGTGCAGCGCCTGGCTAACATCATCACTTCCCGTTTGGGGATCACGCCTTCCATCCGCGTTGAACAAATAGACCGGAAGACCGTTATTGCCATTCGGGTTGAACCGGTTCGGGGCCTGGTTCCCTACAACGGACGATACCTGCGGCGGGTGGGAAGCACCAACCGGGACTTCACCCAGGAAGAACTGGCCCGCCACATCGTGGAACGCTCAGGGATAAGTTGGGATGGCCTGCCCAGCGATTGGACCCTGGAACAAGTCGACCCTTCAGCCTTGGAGCGCTTTGCCAAGCTGGCTCAACTCCGCCTGCCGCAAGTCGATGCTACCGACCCGGAGCGCCTCCTACAGAACTTGCAGCTCCTTCGCGAGGGTCGGCTAACGAACGCAGCCGTCTTGCTCTTCGGAAAGCAACCGCAACGGCGTTTCCCCACCGCCCAGGTCCGCATCGGGCTGTTTCGCGGGTCGACCGAAATCCTGGATAGCCACGACTTCAAAGGTACGTTATGGGAGCAGCTCGACGGCGCCATGGAGCGCTTCCGGCAGGTGCTGAAAGTCCGGTTCGACGTCCGGGTAGACGAGCTGAGCCTGAAGGGTCTGCAGCGCAGGGAAATCTGGGAGTATCCTCTGGAGGCCCTGCGCGAGGCGGTCATCAATGCCCTGATCCATCGGGACTACACCATCCCCGCGGACATCCAAATCCGTGTCTATGGGGATCGCTTGGAAATCTGGAACGTGGGCGAGCCGTTGCCTCCCCTGACGCCAGAAAGCCTGCGCGGCCCGCACGGCTCCGTGCTGCGCAATCCACTGTTGGCGCAAGCCTTCTACT
>CALCJH010000115.1 GCA_937967775.1 uncultured bacterium
GGTGGTTGGGGCGCTTGCCGCGGCCTGGCTGCTGATGCTTGGCAGGCTGCTTGCCCGGGTGGAGGTGTACTCAGCTGAGGAGACCTCCGCGAGGCCTGGGGGAGCAGTTGTGTTCGCGCAGAGATTGCACAAGAAGCAGACGGCGACGGCTCTGGCCGATGTGTTGCTGGCGTTCGCCGCTGCGGTTCTGGCAGTGGAAGCGTCGGGGTCGGGCGACACGCCGGCGGCGCGCTGGCAGGTGGCCCTGCTGGTGGGCGGCAGTGTGACAGGGCTCGCCCTGGCAGGCGTCTACCGCGGCGTCTGGCGGCATCTGAGCATTGCGGCGTTCCTCCGGCTAACAGCGGGATGCGCCCTGGGAGCGGTTTTCTCCCTGGCTGCAGGACTGGTAGCAGGAATGGCTCCGGGAACCGCGCTCGCAGCTCTTAACGCGGGAATCCTGCTCCTGTTGCTGAGTGGATCACGAGTTTTTTATCTGGTGTTGTCCCGGCTGCTGCCGGCCCCGGAAGGTTGGGTGCTGGTGGCTCCTCCCGGCGTTGATGGAGAAGGAGCCGATGCGGTCGCGCGGGAGCGTGGCCTTACCGGAACACCCGCAGGCGTCTTGACCCTGGATGTCGAAACCCTCCCACGCTCGCTGACAGAACTGGAGCGCCTGCTCAGCGAGACCCGGCCGGGAGCGGTGCTGGTGGCATCGCCGCTCCTCAGGGAGAGTGTGGAGGAGGTCTGCCGCCGCAAGGGGGTTCGATGCTTCAGCCCGGAGGAGACACGCGGGTGAAGGTTCTTGTGACAGGCGGGGCGGGCTTCATCGGCTCGCATCTGGTGGACAGGCTGCTGGAGCGGGGAGACACGGTCACCGTCCTGGACGATTTCTCCACGGGAAGCCGCAACAACCTGGCGCACATCCCTGCTACGGCTCCCCTGCGCGTGGTGGAAGGCTCGGTCCTTGATGAGGAGCTCGTGGCTTCCCTCGTCAGAGAGTCCAGCGAAATCTATCACCTGGCCGCGGCTGTGGGCGTGCGCCGTATTCTGGACCAGCCGCTGCAGAGCATCCGCGTCAATCTGCGGGGAACCGAAAACGTGCTGGATGCGGCGTCACCCGGACAGAGGATTCTGGTCGCCTCGACATCGGAGGTCTACGGCAAGAACTGCTCGGACGCCCTGCGGGAGACCGACGACAGCATCATCGGGGCCACCAGCGTCACCCGCTGGCTGTATGCCACCAGCAAGGCGATGGACGAGTTCTGCGCTCTGGCGCATCACAGGGAGCGCGGCATCGAGACGGTCATCGTCCGCTTCTTCAACACCGTGGGGCCGCGGCAGACGGGCACTTACGGGATGGTCCTGCCCAACTTCGTCCAGAAGGCGCTGCGGGACGAGCCCATCCCCATCTACGGGGACGGACGGCAGCGCCGCAACTTCACCTATGTGGCCGACGCGGTGGAAGGGATCCTCCGGCTGATGGCAACCCCGGCCGCCGTCGGACAGGTGTTCAATATGGGCGGAAGTGAGGAAACATCCATTGAGGAGCTGGCGCGGCGCGTGCGTGCAGTGTGCGGTTCGCGTTCTCCGTTGCAGTATGTACCTTACTCCTGCGCTTACTCGGCAGGGTTCGAGGATATGCAGCGGAGGCGGCCGGACACCGGCAAGCTGAAAGAGACCGTCGGGTTCTCCCCCGCCACGCCGCTCGACGAGATCATCCGCCGCGTGGCGGATTACTTCCGCTCCCGGAATGGAGGGTCCTAGCAAACCGTGAAAGCACTTATTTTGAGCGGCGGCAAGGGCACCCGCCTGCGCCCCATAACACATACCAGCGCCAAACAGCTGGTGCCTGTGGCGAACAAGCCCATCCTCTTCTACACCATCGAGGCTGTCCGGGACGCCGGGATAACGGACGTGGGGATCATTGTGGGAGATACCCATCAGGAGATCCGGGCAGCTTGCGGGGACGGGTCGCGCTGGGGAGTGAAGATCACCTACATCCAGCAGGAAGCGCCGCTGGGTCTGGCCCACGCCGTGAAGATCGCTCAGGACTTCATCGGCGACGACACGTTCGTGATGTATCTGGGCGACAACCTCATCCGGGACGGCATCACGGAGCTGGTGGACCGTTTCCGCGCCGAGAAGCCCAACTCGCAGATCCTGCTGGCGCACGTGCCTAACCCGGGAGCCTTCGGGGTGGCGGAGCTGGACGGCGAGCGGATCGTCCGGCTGGTGGAGAAGCCGAAGGAGCCGAAGTCCGACCTGGCGCTGGTAGGGGTCTACATGTTCGACTCCACCATCTTCGAGGCGGTGAACGCCATCAAACCGAGCTGGCGCGGCGAGCTGGAGATCACGGACGCCATCCAGTACCTTGTGGATACCGGCCGGAACGTGCGGGCGCACATCATCAAAGGATGGTGGAAGGACACCGGAAAGCGCGAGGACATGCTGGAGGCCAACCGCATTGTCCTGGAGGATCTGGAGACCCGCATCGAGGGAGAGGTTGACGCCGGGTCCGTGTTGCATGGGCGAGTCAGCATCGCAAAGGGCACCCGCGTCGAGCGGAGCACCATCCGTGGCCCGGTGATCATCGGGGAGAACTGCGTCATCACCGACGCCTACATCGGGCCGTTCACATCCATCAGCGACGGGTGCGTGATTACCCGGTGCGAGATCGAGCATTCCATCATTCTGGAGGAATGCCGCATCGAGGATCTGGGCGTGCGGATGGAGGACAGCCTCATCGGGCGCAACTCGTGCGTGCGCCGGTGCGACACCAAGCCCCGGGCTTACCGCTTTATGCTGGGTGAGTCAAGCGACGTAAGCGTGCTCTAGCCTGCCTGGCGACGGAAAAGGCCGGTCCCTGCTAGCAGAACTCCCCTGCGATCAGCTCATCCAGCGGCCGCTTGGGGACGTGATGCACACCGGAGGCATCCCGCCAGTAGCGGATGTCTCCTCCGGGTTCCGCATCATCCAGAACCACATTTTCGGCCGGCTCGCCGAGCGCCAGGACAAGCAGGATCTCGAAATGGTCCGGAATATCCAGCTCCTGCCGCAGGCGTTCCCGATCCACCGAGCCGATCATGCAGCCGCCCAGTCCCCGCTCCACGGCTCCCAGCATGATGGACTGGGCGGCGATGCCGTGGTCGCAGTCGATATGCGCCCGGATGCGGGTGTCGCCCAGGATGACGATATAAGCTGACGGCCGCTCGCCCTCCGCCGGGCCGTCCCAGTCTTGAAGATAGCCTGCCCAGGCGAGCGCCGGGAAGACCCGCGCGCAGGTCTCCGGGGAACTGACCAGCAGGAATTTCAGAGGCTGGAGGTTGGCGGCAGAGGGTGAGAAGCGCGCCAGCTCCACCAGTTCACGCAACGTCTCCACCGGCACGCTGCGCTCCTGCCGGAAGCGCCGGTAGCTCCGGTTTTTCAGGATGAGGTCTCTCAGCAATTCCTTGATGGCCCCTCTACCGCTACATCTCCAGCAAGCTGGCTGCCAGATTACGGCCCCGCCACCGGCGTCGCAGCGCCCCGGAACATGGTCAGAAGCATGACGGTATCCTCATCGGCCTGGATGGCGTGATTCAGCCCGGGCGGCATGAAGTACCAGCTGCCCGGGACGGCGTCGTGCCACTGCTCTCCCAGCAGAACTTTTCCCTTTCCGGAAAGGATATGGATGATGGCCGGCATGCTGCTGGTGTGCTCAGAGAGCGATTGTCCCGCTGCGAAGCCGAATAGGATGACCTTCGCGAACTTCTCGTCCACGATCGTCTTGCTGACGATCCCGTCCGACGCGAATTCCGCTTTCTCGTTCAGATTGTACGCAAGTGTTTGCACGTCCTTCTCCTTCCCGGACAGCCAACTGCCCGGCCGAATCCTGGGGCCTTTGCGGGAGGCGATTGCGGTGTCGCCGTCACGCTGCCAGTCCCACTCACAGCCTGCGGGAATTCTTCCGGATCCTCCTTGACCCGCGTCAATTTGCCGGAGCCAGCCGCGCCCTGCAAGGCGCGGTTTACTCCTGCACCAGACACAGCGGCGGGAGTCCGGGCTTTATGAGCATCCGGAGTCGGGACGGCGGCGGGGAGGGGCAGGAATCCCGCCTCCAGGGGTCCAACTGAATTGGCACTATGGACGCGAAGGCTTTCCTTGTGGCTTTTATTCTGACCGTCGCGGCCCTGCCCGCGCATCCCGAGCAGGGCGAGGCGCCTGCGGGCCTGCCGTTTTACCCGGACGTCCCGCTGATGCAGACGGTCTCCGAAGAGCGCAGGGAGATCTGCCCGGGCCTGACCCACATCCACCGTGTCACGGCCGACCCCATGAACATCAATGTCCTGTTGGTGGATCTCACCGTGCCCGGAGTGTCGCTGCGCACGGGGTTGTCCAACGATGTGGTGGCCGGGGTGGAGACGGTGCGCTCCATCGCGGATCGCCACGGCGCCACGGCGGCCATCAATGGTGACTACTGGGGCCCCAACGGTATCGAACAGGGATTGACCGTCGTTGACGGAGAGATCGTCATGGCTCCGAAGGCCCGGAGCGCGTTTGCCGTCCTGAAAGACGGACGGGCCGTCATAGACCGCTTTACGGATCAGTGGACCTGGCAGGCGCGTGTGATCGCTCCGGATGGCAGCGAGCATCCCATCACATTGATGAACAGCGAGGTGCGGGATGACTGGCTCTGCCTGTACACTTCACGGTTCGGCCTTCCCACTCCCGGCAGGACCGCGTCGCCTGTCACGGAGGTGTTTCTGACCCCCTCCGGTCTGGTTGCGGACATCGTAACGGACGGGCCGCCGCGGCGCATTCCTCGGGACGGCCGCGTGCTGGTCGGACGGGGCAAGGCGGGAGAATGGCTGCGCCGGAATGCCAGGCTCTGGCAGGTGATGCGGCTGGACCTGCGGTCCACACGGTTGCTCGATGACGTCTGGCAGGCCATCGGGGCCGGTCCGCTCATTCTGAAGGACGGCGAGTTCCATCAGGACTCTCTGAAACCGTTCCCGGACGGGGAAGAGTTCACTCCGGACTGGAAGAAGGAGCACTATCTCCTCCGGCAGCCTCGATCCGCCGTAGGAGTGTCGGAGGACGGCAGGAAAGTGGTGCTGATCACCGTGGATGGCAGGCAGCCGGACTTCAGCCTGGGGATCTACCAGAAGCAGATGGCCGACCTGATGCTGGAGTTCGGGGCCAGCGACGCGATGGACCTGGACAGCGGCGGATCCGCGACGATGGTCATCGAAGGGAAAGTGGTGAACCATCCTTCAGATGGAGCCAACCCCGACGGCACGGGGGGCCGTGAGCGGGCCGTGGCAAATGCGCTGCTCGTCTTCTGCGGCAGGGCGGCTAACGGCGGTCCGTAATGTAGACCAGCGTCCCTTCCGGCACCAGGTCGAACAGCTCGATCACATCCACGTTCCGGAGACGGACACAGCCGATGGAGGCGGGCCGGCCGATCAGCTCCTCGGCCGAAGTTCCGTGGATCCAGATGCCCCGGGAGCGGCTGGTGCGGTTGTGCTCCTCCAGACCCTCCAGCTTCAGGGCCCGGGAGGTGATGTAGACCTTTTTCTGAGCGCCCTCCTCGGAAACGGGCGCGTCGGTCGGCTCGCCCCCTTTCAGAGGCTGCCCGGGGCGTGCGCCTGCGCCGGACTTCTGCCAGATGCGATGCAGCCCGGTGGGTGTCTTGTAAGACCGCGGCTCGGGTCCGACACCGTATTTGGACGTGGAGACCCGCCAGCTTCGCTCTACCCGCTCTTCATCGGCGAACAGTAGCAGTCTCTGGTTGGGGATGTCCACCACAATCGCCCGGCTCTTGCCATCCCAGCCCCCCTTCTTCAACGACTGAAGCGCCTCCCGCACACCAGCTGTCACGCGGGGGGAGGTCGGGGCACTCCCCATCAGCCCTTCCGCGGCTTCTGCCACAAGGGCCGCGCTTAGAACCAGCATTGCCGTCAGGATGGCCGCCCCTGCAGGCATCGTCACATCCCGGGCGGCAAGCACAGCTCGTCGTGCAGCTCCACGGGGATGGAGCGGCTCTCGGAGCGCAGCGGGGCCAGCTCGCCCGCCCGAACAAACGGCTCGATCATACGGGACAGGATGCCGTGCATGTAGGCCAGGGCCACCCCGTAGTTGGTGACCGGCGTGCCAGCCTCGCGCACCGCTTTCAGGCTCTCCGCGGAAGTCGTGGGATCCAGCGTGCAGGCGGCGCAGCGGACGACCAGATCGTATCCTTCCACTCCCTCCATTGTGGCCCCGCCGCCGGAGGTCGAGAACTCCAGATCTCCGCCCACCCACTTGCGGAGCAGGTTCGGCACCTCCACGCGTGCGATGTCATCCGGCTGGACGTGCAGACCGCACGCCTCCGCGATCAGCACCCGGTCACCAGGTTTCAGGTCGCTGATGGCCTCCGCTCCACGGACATACAGGTCCAGCTCGCCTCTCTGACGCGAATGCAGGATCCGGGGAGTAGTCAGAGGAACGTCATCGGGCAGCAGGTCCAGAACCTGTCCGAAGACGCTTGAGTCCGCTGCCACCAGGGCGGGACGCTCCGTAATCTCTTCCCAGCGGCGGCGCAGTTCTGAGGCGCGGATGACAGAGACCGTCGCGCCCGCCTCGACAGCGTCCGCTGTCAGACGCATCTCCAGCGGTCCCACCGGCTCCAGATAGCTCGGGCGGCTGTCCGGTACCACCACCCAGACCGTGTCGCCCTTCTTCACCAGACCGCTGACCAGATTGGGCTGCTCGCGCACCCGTTTGACCTCGGAGGCAAGCAGCTCCACCACCGGAGAGGCATCGCCGGGGCGGGAAAGGTCCAGCGCGACCGCCGGGACGTTGAAACGCTTCAGCAGGTCCAGCAGCGCGGACGGGTCCTCCTGCGGCTCAGCGTTCACAACCGCCACCACAGGATCGCCCGAGAACCGGATTTTGGAGAGCAGGAATCTCTCATAGTCCGACCAGCCCTGCGAGGCGTCAATCACCACCACCGCCAGATCAATGCGATCCAGCAACGCCCTTGCCTCCGCGGCCCCCACACCAAGCGCCCGCTCATCGTCCAGACCGGGCGGAACCAGCAGGTTGACGTTCCCGAGCCCCTTCAGCTTCACCGCCGCGTTCGCCACAGCCGCGGCGCTCCGGGGAGGCCGGACTTTCCCGCCCAGCGAAGCGGCCAGGTTGGTCTTGCCCACCTTCCTGCGCCCAAAGATCCCGATTATCAGATCCTTCTTATTCTTCTTCGACTCAGCCATAAGAACAGCGTCTCTCCATTGTGGTCCGGCGCGCCTGTCAGCCGACGCTGGCCGGCGTCTG
>CALCJH010000116.1 GCA_937967775.1 uncultured bacterium
CCGAACGATATTGATCTCCGATATCGGGGCCCTGCCGGTTCACCTGCGTGGGATCATGAATGCTCCAGAACACGTCCAGAAGCTGACGGTAGGAGACCTTCGAGGGGTCGAACGTTACCTGCACCACCTCCGCATGGCCCGTGGTGTGACTGCAGACGTCCTCGTATGTGGGATTCTCCGTATGTCCCCCGCTATAGCCGACGGCCGTCTCCACCACACCATCAACCTTGCGGAAGGCCGCTTCGACTCCCCAGAAGCAGCCCGCGCCGAATGTCGCCTTTTCCACTTTTCTTTCTCCCTCCTTGTTGGCGCTCAGAGTCTCCATCGCGACCTGAAGGTCAGTTCGCAGCTCCATCCGGCGCTCGCGCGCCAGAGAAGCCAGCACGGCAAAAGCCAGCGCCGCAACCGAAATGAGCGTGAAAGTTCTCATGCAAGCATCCCCCGGAGCGGCCGGGCAGGGTAACTCACCGCACTAGTGAAAACTGTTTGCAGAAGCGCAGGGTTCCGGCTGAGGTGCCTATTTCTCGAAGGTGAGGATGGTCCCGGCGATGTGGCGCGTACCGTCCGCGATGTTGAAGTAATAAACCACCAGGACTTTCCCGTCCGGCAGCAAAATCGCCCAGGGATAGCCCAGATCCGTGTTTCCGCCATCCTCCCGGATGACGATCTCCGGTGCCTGCCGAAAATCCTTACACTCGGGGTCTAGCAGTTTGGCCCGGATGCCGAAAGGCGCCCGGCGATAGCCGTATACCACGAACACGCGCCCGTCCGGCAGTGTGACGGCCTGGAAGGGATGCCCGAAGACCTCCCCATCCTCCCACGGCTCAAAGGAACGGCCACCGTCCCGCGAGCGAGCAATCGCGGCCTTTCCATCGAAGTCCGCGGTGCGCATAAAAGCCACGATGTCTCCGCCGCGCGTCCTGATGAGCGACGTTTCGTTGAAGGTTACCCGGGCATCCTGTGCCACCGGGCAGACATAGCTCCAGGTCTCTCCTCCGTCTTGCGAGCGCAGAAGATGCACGGAGGAACGGCGAGGCTGCAGGCTGTCCGTGCGCACGACCGCCCAGAGCAGGCTGCCATCCGGCATCTGAAGGATCGCCCCTCTGTTGAACGCAGGGCAGGGACGACCCAGGGCGTCCTTTGTGACGTCACCGGGGACCGGCGGCGGCTCGAAAGGTCCTTCCCAACTTCGCCCCCCGTCCGCGGAGCACAGCAAGTAACCGCCCAGAAATGCGAAGGGCGGGTGTGAAAGGACATCTCCCACCTTTTGCTGGCCCTCCGGGGGAATCAGCGCCCAGGCATAACTGGAGCACACTATGGATCCATCCGCTAGCAGAACCAGGCAGGGATCCTGCGAGCCACCCATCGGGTGCGCGTAGATCAGCTCTGGTCTGGAAGTCCACGTATGTCCACCATCTTTCGAGCGCACCAGCACCAGATAACTGTTGGGATCGGTATGAGTGTGCCCGGGAGCGCCCCACAACGCCCGCCGGTCCGGAGCCCGGCGGAAGGCGCAGATAAGCTCTCCGTTGGGCATACGAACGACAGACGGAAAGGCGCAGTAGAACTGCGGATCCCGGTAGACGACAATATGTTCCATCGAAGCCACTCCCGCAGCCGAAGGTAGGGCGGAAGCAACCCGCAACCCGCACGCCAGACCGATTGCCGCGACGAAGACTATAATCCTTATATGCACCTCTGCACCTCACTCCCGGACCGCGTAGACGGCCTTCTCTCTGACATTCCACGAGACGCGGAAGCCACGCGCCTTCAGATACTGGGCCACAGGTATCAGGCGGTCCTCGCCGGCAGACAAGTCTCCAGTGGCCGCTGCCAGTAATCGCAGAGAGGCATAACTCACGCCCTCCTTCAGTATGAGACGGACTCCGGATTCTCGGCCGTCCAGAAAGAGGTGCGCTCCGCACTCGGGTTCCTGCGTGCGGTAGTCGGGAATTCGGGCGATCTCGAAGTGCATCCCGTCCCGCCGGGGCTCCCGCCAGCGCCCTCCCCAGGCGAAGCCGTGCTTCTCGAAGATCGGAACAAGGTCCCGCACACTGCCCCGAGAGCCTGCGGCCGCCGGCTCTTTCCCGAAAGAGTTTTCGGACGGGTTGATGTCGAAGGCAATTCCCCAGGAGTGACGGCTGAGTCTTGCGCTGCCCCGCATTCTCCGGGGAACAAACGAGCCTCCCCACAGAAGAATGTGCTTCGTGAGGCCTGTCTGCCCGATCTCCCGAAAAGCGCGTTGAAGCTGCTCCACTCCGCGCACATGCCACCGCACCCGGCCGTTGAACTTTCCGCCAAATGCAGGTACGCCGTCCAGTTCGGGAATATAGACGGTGGTGACGAAGCGCTCGACCCAGTCCCCCAGAATGGTAATAGCGCTCTGGCCGTTTGCCTTCCAGGCGAACCGTCCGAACAGCTCTTCGAGATCCCTCTGAGGCAGTGGCTCAGGATATCCCAACGTGATGTGCTCCCTTCCTTCGCTCTCCCGTACGGGACCATCAATCGCGACCCCGGCTGGCATAGCATTTATTGTAGCGGAGAGATGTCCGGATGGATAGGTGTAAAGGGTGTGAGGAACAATGCAAAGGTAGGAGTCGTCCATTTTATTGCGAGAATCGCGCCTTCCAGACGATATGGCGGAGGCGGAAAGCCGGCCGGTCCGGAGGAGGAATCCCGAAACGTTGGGCAAGCGAGGGTACAGCCTATTTGTCGCCGCGCTCCTTGTGGTGGCGGGCGCTGTTCACTGCGACGCCCAGATGCTTCACCTGAAGGCCGAGGGCTTCGACCCGGCGGGCCCGGACGCTCCTATCATCCTGCAAACGGCTGCCTCCCACGATGGCTACTGGCTGCTTCAGTTCCACCGGCCGGTGACGGAGATCGAAAAGCAGCTTGCTGCAGACTCCGGCGCATCCGTCATCTCCTACATCCCCGAGAACGCCCTGCTGGTCCGCGCGGACGCAGCCGCCGTCCAGCGTCTGAGACGCTCCCCGGAAGTGCGTTGGGTGGGGGCATATCACGCGTCTCTCCGCGTGGCTCCCGGCATTCCTGACCGGGGACAGGTATCCGAGTTTACGGTGCTGGGCTTCCCGCAGGAGGATCCTCAGTCCATCCAGAAGGCGCTGGAGCGCAAAGGGGTTACGGTAGTCTCCCGGGCGCAGAGTCCCGACGGTCCGGTGTTCGTGGTTTCGGGGAAGCCCGCAAGCGTCCGCACTCTGGGGCAGGTTCCGGGCGTGCGCTGGGTGGAACCCCGGCCGGAGGCGCGGCTGATGAACAACGCCGCCGCCGGCATCATGAACGTGCGCCAGACCTGGAGCACGGCGGGCATCTACGGGGAAGGCGAGATCGTCGCGGTGGCGGACACCGGTCTGGATCTCGGGGTGGGCAACCCCAACCTGCACCCGGACTTCCAGGGGCGCGTGGTGGCAGGCTTCGCCCGCGGACGCCCCGGACTCACGAACGACCCCCACGGTCACGGAACACATGTCTCAGGCACCGTTCTGGGCAGCGGTGTGCTCTCCGGAGCCAATCCCGCCACCGGGGATTACGGGGACTCCTTTGCGGGAGTCGCACCGCGGGCTGGTCTGATCATCCAGAGCCTGATTGACGACGGCGGAAAGCTCAGCGGGCTGCCGGACAATCTGGGCGAGCTGTTCGACCAGGCCTACGGGGCGGGAGCGCGCGTGCATACAAACAGCTGGGGAGCCAGCATTTACGGCGGCTACGATGCCCGTGCTGCTCAACTGGATTACTTCGCCTGGACCCACCCGGACCTGGTTATTGTTTTCTCGGCGGGAAACGACGGCGCCGACCGGAACGCGGACGGCAGGGTGGATCCGGACTCCATCGCGTCCCCGGGAACGTCGAAGAACTGCATCACCGTGGGCGCCAGCGAATCCGTGCGGCTCTCGGGTGGACTTCAGACGACGTGGGGAAGCTCCATCTGGGGGAACCTGTTCCCGGTCAGCCCGCTGTTCCAGGATCCGATCTCGGACAACGCGGAGGGACTGGCGGCCTTCTCATCGCGCGGTCCCTGCGACGACGGGCGCATCAAGCCGGACATCGTCGCGCCCGGGACCAATATCATTTCCGCACGCAGCCGGGACCCTCAGGCAGGAGTTGGATGGGGCGCTTATAACGCAGACTACACGTATTCGGGCGGCACCAGCATGTCGGCGCCAATGGTTGCCGGAGCCGCTGCGCTTGTGCGGCAGCATTACCTGCAGGTTCGAGGGTCGGAGCCCTCCGCCGCGCTGGTGAAAGCCACTCTGCTCTGCAGCGCGAAGGACATGCATCCGGGACAGTACGGCACGGGCGCGTTTCAGGAGATCTTCCCCCGGCCGGACAACGCTCAAGGTTGGGGACGGCTGGACCTGAAGGCCGCTATATCTCCTGACCCGCCGGTGGCCCGGTTCGAGGTGGATGAGCTGTCGGGGCTGACCACCGGGCAGATCCGCAGCTACGCAGTGCGTGTGTTGAATCCGACGGTCCCTCTGCGCGTGGTGCTTGCCTGGACGGACTACCCCGGCGACGCAGCCGCCTCCCGGGCGCTGGTGAACGATCTCGATCTGGCCGTGCGCGCTCCCGGCGGGACCATCTACCCCGGAAACGGCCAGCTGGACCGGATCAACAACGTTGAGGGGGTGGACATCTCCTCCCCCGTGCCCGGAGACTATATCATCACGGTTTCGGCCTTCAACGTGCCTCAGGGTCCGCAGCCGTTCGCCCTGGTGGTGGAAGGCGGCCTGCCCCGGGGATATGTCGCCGGTACGGTGAGAAGCCAGAGCGGCAGCCCGGTGCCGGGCGTGCTCGTCAGTGCGACCTCGTCGGGAGATGTCTTCACCAGCCAGACGGATGATCAGGGCCGGTATATCATCAACGTTCCGGCGGGAGATTATCAGGTCGGTGCCGCTCGCGACGGGTGGAGCTTTTCTCCGCAGAAGCACCTGGTCACGGTCGGAGAAACAGGGCTGGCAAACCTGGACTTCACGGGCACGGCGCCAGTCGCCGCCATCACCGGCCGGGTCACGTTCGGAACGGTGCAGAGCGTGAACGGCGTCTGGCAGTCGCCGCATCCGTATGAGAACAACAGCACGCACACGGTCACCATCCAGGGACCGCCCGGTACGGTGCGGATGCGGGTCCGCATCGCGGAGATGGACACGGAGCTGGACTTCGATTTCGTCTCCATCATCTCTCAGAGCGGCACGGTGGTGGCTGTCTACAGCGGTCCGCGGCAAGCGTTCTGGACACCGTGGGTGGACGGAGATTCGGTTCGTATTGTGCTGACCGCCGACGGAACTCGTGCCTATTACGGCTGGAGGGCGGACCGTTTCGAGGCCATTGTTCCCGGCGCTCCGCTGCAGGGAGCGACCGTCAGGGAATCCCGGAGCGGGAAAGAGGCCACCTCAGCCGCCTCCGGCTATTTTGTCCTGCAGGGATTGGAACCACTGGCCACTCAGGTCAGCGCCAGCTACCCGGGCTATGTGTTGAAGCCCACAGTGCGTAAGGTAGCCCCCGAGCCGGGTCAGCTGGTTCAGGCGCAGGACTTCGTGGCGGTGCCGGAGCCTCCCGTCGCCCAGATACAGATCTCGCACAGCTACGTGGGCGACCTGGAGGTGACGCTCGGGATCGGGAATCCGGAGGACCCTCTCTGGAGCCAGACCGTCTGGAACCGGCAGGGAGGAAGCTCCACGGTCATTGCGCTCTCCGTGGAGGTGGATGAGGGAGCGCCCTACTTCCCACCCTCGCAGAACCACCAGTGGTATCTGCGGGTCTGCGATCGCGCCAAGTATGACACGGGCAACATCCTTTCCTTCAAGGTGACGTTGGGAAATCAGGTCTACTTCTCAGCGGATGCTCCGGCGCCCATTGTGGACTTCAACTGCACCACGGTTTATATTCCGTCCATCCCGCCGATGCGGATCGGCGAGGCGCAGCAGCAGATGGACGGGCTGCCTGTAGAGTTCTGGAACAAGGTGGTAACCGCGGTTCTCGACGACCGTGTCTACATCCAGGAGCCCGACTCCTCCGCGGGCATCGCGCTTTACGGACCAACCACCGGGCTGAACGTGGGTGACTTGGTAAGCGTCAAAGGCTATCTGGACCGCATCAACTGCGAACGGGTGGTGACCTCACCGCAGGTCTTCGTGGTCCGGCGGGGCGAGAAAGTGCCCGGAGCGCTTCATATGCCCGCGGGACGCATCGGGGGGCATCAACCGGGACTGTTCGGGGCGGGATTCCCGAACTCGCCGGGAGTGCTGAACCTGGGGCTTCTGGTCTGCGTCACTGGCCGGGTGACCAAGGCCAGTCTGGGGTATTTCTACCTGTCCGACGGCTCCGAGGTGATAGACGGAAGCGGAATCCGCGGCATACGGGTGTCGTTGCCGCCGGGGGTGGCTCCGCCGGAGGCAGGTAGCGTGGTCAGCGTGACCGGTATTGCCGGCTGCAAGGACGCCGGAGCGGGTGAGGCGCGCATCATCTACGTTCGAACAGCGGAAGATATCGTGACAGTGCAGGCCCCGGAGATCGTCTTCTCGGATGACTTCGAGAGCGACAGCGGCGCCTGGAGCGCCTGCGTGGGATGCTTCCCTATGATCCGCAACGACTCCCGGGCGCGATCGGGTCGGTTCGGGTTCCTGTCGCGTGATGATGCCCGGGAAGCCAGTGAACATGACCTTGGCCAGCGCTACTCCGCGAATGTGGGGTTGACGGCCTGGCTGTACGACGGCGGTGGCGGTCCGCAGTCTCAGCTCCTGCAGTTGCGTGGAGGCTCCGCGCAGCTGTTCGATGGGTTCGCCGTCGGCATCCACACCCCCGTCTCGCCGAACTTCTACTGCATCTTCACGGAGAGGGATGGCTGGTCGGTTACCAATGTTCCGAGGACTGTGGGCTGGGTCAAGCTGACCATCCGCCTGAACCCCTACACTGGCGGATGGGACGACGTGCGGTTCCTCATCAATGACGTGGAGGTTGCAAGCGGACGCAGGAAATCCGGTGTAGCGGTCTCCCGGATCATCCTAGGGAACCAACACGTGCTGGCTGCCCAGCCCGCCTGGTGGGACGACGTGATCTTCGGCTACGGCCAGTAGGCGCCACTGTGCGCCCGCCTGACGTAGCGCCGGTAATCGTCATACCACCGGAGCCCGGCCGCTCCTGAGACGGGGCGGCAGAACTCCTGGTATCCCCAGGTCACCAGATCTTCGCACCACGACGAGGCAAGCTCCATCTTCGAGATCAGGCGCTCCAGTGGAACAGGCCGCCAGCGTTTCTCCCTGGCCCCCGTGTGGTGCACCTGGCCGTTCACCCGGATGTATTCCTGGAGCGACTTAAAGTGCATTTCTGCGCACTCCACGTTGCCCCAGAGGCGCGCGCCGGACGCGTCGCACGCCTGCTTCATGGCCGCGAAATACGGCCGGCGCTGACTGTTGGTGACCCAGGAGAAATGCTCCCCGCTGTCCTGCAGCATGATGATGTCCAGAGAAGCTTCCCGGATAAGCTGCGCCCAGTAGCCGCCGTATTCCGAAGGAGAAGGCACGTAGAAGTCACCGAAGGTCTTCATCCGGTCCAAGATGAAGAACGGCGACAGGGTCACCGGCTTCCCCGGAACGGCACGGCGGCAGGTATCCGCAGAGAAGCGGTAAAGATCCCGGATGTAGGTGTGGGCCGGGCCAGTCCAGAAGTAGATCTCCTGAGGAAGATACCATCCGAAGAATGCGGGGGTTTCGCGCAGGAGCGGAGCCAGCTCTTTGACGGACTGCTGGACAGCCTGCTTCTCTTCGTCCAGGTCCAGGCGCTCGTACCACATCGGCGTCATCGCCACGGAGACGATGACCGAGAAGCCCCGCCTCTCGCAGAGCGCGATCAGATCCCGCAACTGGCCGCCGGCTTCCGGTAGGCCGGCGTGCGCATTCAGGAGCCAGAGGAGGTCGAATCCGATGGCCTTTTGCTCTGCCAGCTCCTTCCGCCAACCATCCGGCCCCATCGCGCCGGAGATGGCGGGGTCATACCACCATAAGGTGCCCCGCAGCATCGGCCGCTTGCGTTCCGCCAAGCCGGGACCGGCGGGAAGCAAGGCGAGGGTCAGCGCCCCCGAGAGAACACCGAGCCCCTGGCGCCTGGTCATTCCTGTCATTTCCGGCAGCCTCCTCCAGGAACCATCACCGGACAAGAGCCGCAAGACTGATGGCGGCAACGGCCGCTGCAGCCATAAGTATCATCCGTCGCAACGAAGTGCGGCGCGCCAGCAACAGGCCCGTCCGGCACGGCATCGCTGCAGCCACGTTGATCGCCGCCCAGATGGTCAGGGCGGCAAGCGCCGCCGCAGCTGATACTAGCCGGTCCCACTGGAGCCCTGTATCCCCCACCTTCAGCACCAACGCCAGAGCGAGGATCATACCTCCTTCAAGCGCCAGTTTCCGGCGCAGACGTATGCGGCGGTCGCCAGGCAACACCGTCCGGGCGGCGCGGGCTCTGCCCGCAGGAACCGCATGCAGGCGAGCCTGACGGCTCATTTCTGAATCTCTCCTTCGAGAACGTAGCGGGCGGCTTCCAACACCTGCATTGTGATGGCCCTTTCCGGACAGGCCACCGAGCACCATCCGCACCGCGTACACCGGGCCGCATCCTTCAGCAAAACCGAAAGGCCGTGCGCAGAGGGCGCTTCCCCTTCGAACGCCACCTGGCTTCCGGATACGATCCTCAGGGCATCCTCCGGACAGATGTCCACACAGACGCCGCACGCGGTGCATCGAGCCGCCTCTATTACCACTGAGCGGTGACAGTCTACGCAACGCCCTGCCTCCGACAGCGCATCGGC
>CALCJH010000117.1 GCA_937967775.1 uncultured bacterium
TTCGGGCGCGACCGGTCCTCCGGGGTGCGGAACAGGTCATCGGCCCGCCAGCGCTCCTGCCAGCGCCTCTCGATGGACCGGAAGTCGTATTTCACCACGGTTGATTCCTGCCTGGTATTCACGGACGACATAGAAGATGCACACACTCCTTCATCTCTAGCGGACCCGGACGATGACAGCCACCAGGATGGCGACGGCGATCACCAGTCCGCTCGTGATGAGCGCCTCCTGCCGGGACAGGCGGAAATGGCGTAGGTTGGCGGCGACGAATCCAAGCCCGATGACCACCATCCCGGGCACCCCCACCCCCGCGAACCCGCTCCAGAAGACTACCAGGATCATCGCCAGAGAGACCAGCACAAAAAACGCCGCGGCGGTGCCGCGTGAGTTCATCCGCAGGCGATCGGCAGCGGCCAGGAACATGGCGATGAACATGAAGTCCCCGAGCCCCACAAAAGCCAGGGGCGCAAGCTGCCCGGCCGCCGGCACCCCGGCGGCCACCACATCCAGCACCTCGGGACGGTGCTCCAGCACCCGCCTTACCGGCCCGGCCGAGACGGTCCAGAAGTCCACCAGCGGCGACATGAGCGCCACCGGCAGCAGGATGTTCGGCTCGCGGAAGATGACCGACACAACGCATCCCAGGAACGCCGCGCCGTAGATAAGCCAGAGGTTGGCAAGCGGCGGCCACAGACGCAGCTGGACGGCCACGACCAGCAATGCCGCGCTGAGGGCGAACCCCACCACACGGCCCCAGAAACCCAGCCGCAGGCCGGCTATGTGCCGCACGATCCCGATGGTAATGCCAACCCAGAACACAGTCAGAACCAGCTGGGCAGCAAGAAAGGCGGCCGGACTCTTCCCAACGATTCCTGCCAGACGGGGAGAAAGTCCCCACAGAGCCACGAACAGGACCGTGAAGACGATCAACCAGCCAGAAGAATCGGGTCTAGAGCGCATCGAGAGAGGGCACCGCCATTTTGACAGGGCATTATAGCATGCTATAGAATCCCCATTGCCGGAGCCTGCGAGGGCGCGGCCCGGCGCATCCTTTCCCGTTGACAGGAGCATCTCCCAGACACCATGCATCCCATGCGCGTCATCATCGCAGACGACGAATCCATCATCCGTCTGGACCTCCGCAAGACCCTGGAGGCGGGCGGGCACACCGTGGTCGGAGAGGCGGGCGACGGAGAGACCGCCCTGAATCTGGCGCGGACCCTGAAGCCGGACATTGCAATCCTGGACATCAAGATGCCGGTGATGGACGGGCTGGACGCGGCAAAGGCCATCACTGAGGAGGGCATTGCCCCGGTGGTGCTCCTGACTGCCTACAGCGAGCCCGAATTGATCGCGCGGGCGAGAGAAGCCGGGGTGTTCGGATATCTGGTAAAGCCGTTCCAGGAGGCGGATCTGCACCCGGCTATGGAGGTGGCATGTGCACGGTTCGAGCAGATGAAGGCCCTGCAAGAGCAGGTGCACGATCTGGAGGACCGTCTGGAGACCCGCAAGGCCGTGGAGCGCGCCAAGGGCATCCTGATGGAGAAGCACGGGCTCACCGAGACGGAGGCGTTCCGGCGCATCCAGACCCAGAGCATGAATACCCGGAAGTCCATGCGGGAGATCGCGGAGGCCATCATCCTGGCCAGCCAGATCTGAGCGGTCTTTCCTGATCCGGGCTATCCCGACCCTATGCCCACGCGCAAGACCCAGTTCGACGAGATTCCACCGCCCCACCCGCATTCGCACTCTGCGCAGGCGGTGGAGTCCCTTCGGGAGCGCGTCGCCGAGCTGGAGAAGCGGTTGCAGGAAAAGGAGCTGGAGGCCGACGCGCTTCGCCGCACCGGGCACGCCATGGGCTTCCTGCTGGACCTCCCCCGGATGCTGTCGATGGTGGCGGAGACCATCGTCCAGGTCACCGAGACCGACCTGTGTCTGATCTATCTTCTGAACGAGACACGCGACGAGCTGGTGCTGCGGGCGGCGAGCAGCCCGGCATCGAGCGCCGTAGGTAAGGTGCGCCTGAAACTGGGGGAAGGCGTAACGGGCTGGGTGGCCAAGACCCGCGAGCACGTGGCGCTGCACAGCGAAGCGTTCCGCGACGAACGCTTCAAACTGGTGCCGGAGCTGAAGCAGGATCGCTATCACTCTATGCTCAGCGTCCCTTTGCTGGGACGCACTGAGCTGATCGGCGTCATCAACGTTCGCACGGACAAGGCACACGAATACACTCCCGCCCAGATCGAGCTGCTGGAAAGCATCGCCAGCCAAGTGGCCGGAGCCATCGAGAATTCGGAGCAGTTCGACCGCATCCAGCGACGCGCATCGCAGCTGAGCACGCTTTCCGAGATCAGCCGCACCATCGCCTCCAGCAACTATCTGGAGGAGATCCTTCAGTTCATCGTGGCGGTCACGGCGGAAGGAATGAACCTGAGCATCTGCTCCGTGATGCTGCTGGACGAGGAGCGGCAAGAGCTGGTCATCAAGGCGACCACCTCCCGCAGCCGCGCCTACATCTCCAAGCCCAATCTGAAGCTGGGAGAGAGCCTGGCAGGACGCGCCGTGGCCGAAGGGAAGCCGGTGCAGGTTCTTGATGTGCGGAGGACTCCCGACTACCGCTATCCGGACATCGCGCGGCAGGAAGGTTTGTGCTCGCTGGTTTGCGTGCCGATGGTCATTCAGAACCGGACCATCGGAGTGCTGAACTGCTATACGGCAAGGCCGCACCGCTTTACGGACGAGGAGATCTCGCTCCTTTCGGCTCTGGCCACGCATGCCGCCATCGCCATCGAGAACTCGCAGCTGCACATCCGGTCGGCCATCCTTCAGGAGATGCATCACCGGGTGAAGAACAACCTGCAGACTGTCGCCAGTCTGCTGCGACTGCAGGTGCGCTACGGCAAGCAAGACAGCGCGGAGACTGCTCTTCTGGAAAGCATCAACCGTATCCGCTCTATCGCGGTGGTGCACGATATGCTTTCCAGGGAGGATCTGGACACCGTCAGCGTGCGCAAGCTGGCGGACAATATCCTCTCGAACGTGGCGGCCACCTGGTTGCCGGAGGGGCATCGGGTCTCAGTGGGCGTGGAAGGACCGGAGCTGCTGCTGGACTCACACCGCGCCACCAGTGTCGCTCTGGTGCTGAACGAGCTGATCCAGAACGCGCTTGAGCACGGCGTAGGAGCCGCCGGAGAAGGAATGGTGCGGGTGGTCATCTCGGCGGATGAAGAGCGGGTAAGCATCGGCGTGGAGAACACGGGAGAGCCTCTGCCGGAGGGCTTCGATCTGCACAGGAACCGAAACCTGGGTCTGCAGATCGTGGAAAACCTGACGAAGGGCGAGCTGAAGGGATCTTTTATGCTGACGGGCGGTGAGGTCACCCGAGCGGAAGTTGCCTTCGCGCTGAACCCGGACCCCTACTTCTAGAACACAGGCTAGAACGGCAGACTGGGCAGGGAGGACAAAACCACTGGAAAGAGAGGCGTCATTTGCAGGACTATTCTGAGGCCCTGGCCATCGCGGAGCACGTGGCCCGGAGTGTGCGCGAGGCGGTGCGACCGCTGCTGGACGACCCCGATGCCGGGCTGACGGCCGGGGTCGCTTCGAGCGGCGACACAACGTTCCAGATGGACATCGCTGCGGAGCAGGCGCTGATTCGCGCCGTCGAGTCCGCCGGCTGCCCGCTGGCCTGCTACTCCGAGGATGAAGGGCTGAAGCTCTTCGGCGGCGATCCCCGGTGGCTGCTCATTGTGGATCCGGTGGACGGCACTCGCCCGGCGGCGGCCGGTTTCGAGGCCTGCGCGGTCTCGGTGGCGGTGGCGCGCTTCAGCGAAGACGCCCGATGCTCGGATGTGGTAGCCGGAGCCGTCTACGAAGTGCGGCGTGACCGGTTGTACCGGGCTTCCCGAGGAGGCGGAGCAGAGGGTGTCTTCGAGGGAAAAAGCCGCAGGTTGATGCCCTGTCCTCCCCCGGACATCCGCCATCTGCGATGGACACTGGAGGTGGTGTCGCGTCCGTCCGAGCTGAACTTCGCCGCGGCGGGGCCGCTTATTGACGCCACCACGCTTCGCGGAGGGTTCTTCGTGCTGAACTCCAGCGCATTCTCGCTCTGTCAGGTGGCGGCGGGACGGATGTCCGGGATGATGGACCTGTCCGGCCGCCTGCTGCAGGAGTTCCCGGAGCGCGCATCACTGTTCGCAGAGCTGGGCCACGGCCGCCCGATGGGACTCTGGGCCTACGACATCGCGGCGGCGGCGCTGATCGCTCAGGAGGCCGGCTGCACGGTGACGGACGCGTTTGGCAGGCCCCTGGACTCCATCCGGCTCACGCGGACGGACGAGGAAGACATGGCAAGCTGCGTCTGCGCCGCCAGCAAAGAACTGCACGACGGAATGATTCGCCTGCTGGAACAGGGGCTGGCAACGCTGCGGTGAACGCGTTTTGTGGGTCGGCGCAAGGCTGACAAAAAATTTTCTGCCGATCAGGACTTCGGAAGGAATGACCGCGGGTGCTTAGAAGTCATGAACAAGGGCCATTCCTGAGGAGGCAGCTCTCCGGGCCGCTCGGCTGATCCCCAGGCCCTAGAATGTTCAGTCAAGTGAAGGAGTCGTGCTATGAGCAGGATTTGCCCATGGATGTCGCACACCCGCGGGAGAGGGCTGGCACTTTTGCTGTCTGTGGCGGCAGCAACGTTTGTTCTGAACGGCTGCGGCACCAAAACCGAAACACAGAAACAGGCTTCGGCTCCTGAGAGCCCTCTGCTGGCGGACGCCAAAAGGTTCTTCCAGCCTCTGCCCGCTCAAATGCCAGGATCTGCCTCGGACACGCCCGATCGGGTGGCTCTGGGGGAGAAGCTATATCACGACACGGGACTTTCCATCAACAACACCCAGTCCTGCAACACGTGCCACAGGATTGATGGCGGACGCCCGGGAACCGACAACCTGAAGGTCTCCCTGGGAGCTCTCAAGAAGCCGGGCACGAGAAACTCGCCGACCGTCATCAACGCGGGATTTCAGTTCGTGCAGTTCTGGGACGGGCGCGCCAAAGACCTGAAGGAGCAGGCGAAGGGACCCATCCTCAATCCTGTAGAAATGGCAATGCCGGACGAAAAGGCTGTGGAGGAGCGCCTGCGGAAGCTGGGATATGACGACGCATTCCGCAAAGCGTTTCCGGACGCACAGGGAGACCCTGTCACGTTCGACAACTACGCCGAGGCCGTGGCAGCATTCGAACGAACGCTTATCTCCCGCTGCCGGTTCGATCGGTTTCTGGAAGGCGACGAGAACGCTTTGAACGCAGACGAAAAGAAGGGGCTGCAAAAGTTCATTGAGGTGGGATGCACCACGTGTCACTCAGGACCCATCGAAGGAGGGCAAATGTTCCAGAAAATGGGCCTGGTGAACGCATATACCCGGAGCAAGGACCTCGGACGCTTCGAGCAGACTCACAAGCCTGAGGACAAGATGATGTTCAAGGTTCCTATGCTCAGGAACTGCGCGCTGACGCCTCCCTATTTCCACGACGGGTCTGTGAACGACCTAGAGCAGGCAGTGACGGAGATGGCCTGGCTGCAACTGGGAAAGAAGCTGACACCAGAGGAGGCAAAGAGCATTGTATCCTTCCTCAACTCCCTGAGCGGGGAGGGGCTGAAGTCCGCGACCACCCGTTCAAAAGCTCCAGTCCGCCAGGCATCGGCCCGATAGAGACGTCCCGAGGGGCCGGCCCTTCAGGGCCGGCCCCGTTTTCCTGAAGCCGTTCCGGGGCAACCTCTAGCCCAGATATTCCTTCCGGTTCTCTTCGGTGGAGAGAAGAACTGGGGAATCCGGCATCCGCTCGCGCAACTCCTCCAGCTCTGGCGGACCATCCTCTAGCGGGATCGCGATCTGACCTCCACGCGCCGCGGAGCGGCAGATGGCCATCATGATCTCGAACCCTTTCCAGGCCTCCTCGCCGTTGCAGGGATGCACAGCGGAGTCATCATCCAGCCAGCGCGCCATGTCCTCGATGTATGGAGGCATGTCCAGGTCGTAGTTCATGCACCCCTCGCCGCTCATCACCCCTTCACGGGTGACGGCGCGCCAGCCGCCGCCGGTGAGCACTTCGGCGAATCCTTCCGTCCCCTGCGCCCCCACCCGGCACTTGCGCCACCAGTAGTCCACTTCGGGCACGTCCGGAGCGCCAGCGCCGGTCTCGAAGTATCCCCGCACTCCGTTGGCGAACTGAACGATTCCCGCGATGTAATCGGGCGAAGGATGCGGATCCGAGAACTTCCCTTTCCCCGCCGCCTGGCCCATTGCCCACATAGCATCCGCGTTGCCGTTGTACCAACGGGCGTAGTCAATCATATGGGTCATCATATGAAGCATCCAGCCGGTGGCGTGTCCGTAAACGGTGTGCACGCGGCCAAGCGCGCCGCTCTCGATGACCTCCTTCACCTTGCGGTAATGCTCGCCATAACGGTGCTGGTGGCTGACCACGGTCTTCACGCCCGCAGCGCGGACCAGCTCCATGATGCGGCGGCCTTCGGCCGAGGACATGGCCATCGGCTTCTCGTATGCGATGAGCTTGACGCCCGCATTCACGCCCGCCTCGATGAGGCTGTAGCGCACGGAAGGCATGGTGGTGAAGCAAAATACGTCCGGCTGAAGGTCTCTCAGCAGCGCGGCGGCGTCTGTGCCGGTGGCCGAGACCCCGAACTCCTCCGCAGCCTGCTTCAGCCGCGCTTCGTCAATGTCGCACAGTCCAACCAGCTCGAATCGCGGGTTGGCGCGGAACGCCGAGGCGTGGTGCCTCCCGCGCTTGCCGACTCCGGCCACTACCACTCGGTAGACACGATCACTCATCCTGATCCGGCTCCTTTCCCCGGCCTCCGGTCCCGGACCGGAGGCCCGCCGATATCTGCTGATCTCAGAGGATCTTCCTGCACCCTTCCAGCGTGGTCTGGATGGTGTAGTCTATCTCCTCCTGCGTCAGTTCAGGGAACATCGGCAGGGAGATGCAGTTCGCCGCGTTGAACTCCGTGTTCTTCAGGTCTCCCGCGATGCGGTACGGCTTGCCCCACGGGAACCCCTCCTGCTGATGGATGGCAATCGGGTAGTGCAGCTTGGCGTCCACCCCGTTGTCGTTGAGGTACTTGAGCAGATCATCCCGCTGGCCTGCCGGAGTATGCACCACGTAGAGGTGATACACGTGGCGGTAACCCGGCTTCTCGTAGGGGAGAATGAGCCCGGAATCCTTAAGCCCCTCGGTATACATCGCGGCGATCTCGCGCCGGCGGTCCGACCACTCCGTGATCCGCTTCAGTTTGACGCTCAGGATACCGGCGTGGATGTCGTCCAGGCGGCTGTTGAACCCGAAGGAGTGCACGGAGCGCTTCAGGGAGCCGTGGTTGCGCAGTTTGCGGACGTGCTGCGCCAGGTCGGCGTCATCTGTCAGGACGGCACCACCGTCTCCAAACGTGCCCAGGTTCTTCTGGATGATGAAGCTGGTGCCGACCGCAGCGGAAAACTGGCCGATCTTGAACGTATCGCCGTGAGCGTCAATGGCCTGGGCGTTGTCCTCGAAGACCGTCAAACCGTGCTTCTGGGCGATCTCGTGGACCCGCTCCATCTCGGCACACTGGCCATACAGATGAACCGGCACAATGGCCTTTGTCCGGGGAGAGATGGCATCTTCGATATTCGAGACGTCAATGCAGTGGGTCTTCGGATCGCTGTCCACAAAGACAGGGGTCGCTCCTGCGATCCAGATGGCTTCCGCTGTTGCGAAGAAAGTGTTGCTGGTGGTGATGACCTCGTCGCCGGGCCCGATGTTCTTCGCCATCATGGCCAGCCACAGAGCGTCGGTCCCAGAGTTGACTCCGACGGCATGAGCCATTCCGGCATACTCCGCAAGCTCCTTTTCGAACCGCTCCAGAGTGGGCCCCATAACATAGGCGCCGGACTCCAACACGTTCAGGATGGCCTCGTCTATCTCCTTTTTCAGATTGTGATACTGCCTGACGTGACCGTAAAACGGGACTTCCAACTTCGACCTCCGATGCAAAAAGATGGGCGTCTGCTCCTGATGGCCCCGATCCGGGGGAAGCGGAATTCACGGACGCCTGGCCTCGTCGCCGGGCGCCGGGTGAGGCGGCCGCTTCTGACGGCACCGTCAGCAAACCAACCCGTCCTCTCCGGACGAATGCGTTACCGGTTACTCAGAGACGCCAACAGGTGTTTTAGCCCATCCGCGCCCTCCTGGCAACCGGCGGGCTCCGTGAGAGGGAGTCCGTGATATGCTGAAACACGTTATTGCTATTAAAGGATTCGAAGGAGATGGAAAGAGGGTCATCGCCCTTGAATGCTGTGAGAGCGGGACGGATGCTTGTCGCGATAGCGTGCACTCTGATTGCCGGCGCGCAGGTGGCACGGGCGCATAAACCCGCGCCGGATTATTCCCTTCCCGGTCCATATTCTGTCATCGAAAGCCGAGGCTACTTCCGCAACGAGGAAGGAAGGTCCCTCCCTTACACTCGCTACCGGGCGAGAGGAGCCCCGCAAAAGGCTCTCATAATACTGGGACACGGGTTCTCTCGAAGCCAGGCGAACATGCGCGGAACCGCGCGGCATTACGCAGGATGGGGTCTGGATGTCGTGACGCTGGATTTCGCCTACAGCCGACCATGGAATGCGGATCACACGCGAAACGGACGGGACATGGCCGCGCTCGCCCGGACGCTCGCGAACGGTCCTGTAATCTACGCGGGCTATTCGGCCGGGGGACTGTCGGCCGTGGTCGCCGCCAGCAGGGACGCAAGAGCCCGGGCAATACTGGGACTGGATCTGGTGGACTCCGGTTCAACGGCAGCCCGGCTGGCTTCACAGATGACCGTGCCGGTATGCGGGATCCTGGGAGAAAGTCAGTCGTGCAACTCGGGGGGCAACGGGCTTGCCGTCTTCCTGGCGGCCCCGGAGGGATGGGCCGTCCGGGTGCGGGAGGCGGGACACTGCCACTTTGAACATCCAACTGACTGGCTCTGCTCGACGTTCTGCGGGTCGCCGCTCAAGAAATACTCAGAGGCTGAGGTGCGCAGGCGGATCCTGGGACTGGCTACAGCATTCCTCCTCTGGCAGACCGGACTGCGCCCCGACGGCAGAGCCTGGTGGACGCCCGGGATGGATCCATTCGATTCAATGGTCACCGCCGGGACCATCGCAGCCCTGCGCTGGGCACGCGCCGGGGGCTCAGACCCGCTGCCGGCGGCCGTTGACAGCCGCGGAGAAGCATGGGTAGAATTGAAGTTGAAGGGGCGCCTGGCTCCTTCCCTCTCGCCCCCATAGTGCAGAGGCCTAGCACACCGCTCTTTCACGGCGGCAGCACGGGTTCGAATCCCGTTGGGGGTATGATTTTCCAGTAAAACGCACAACAAAAGATGCCCGGCGACGGCCGCCCCTGCGGGGCGGCCGCACTCTTTTTCGGTGATGGCAGGGAAGGCCTGCTGCCCCCGGAGAACTGCTCCCCGGAAATGCTTCTGGCAGCCGGGGGAGTCCCCGCAAGATCGCGCGAAGGAATCGGAACAATGATGGATGTCATGCGGGTGGTGGCCACTGTCGCTCTTGGAGCAGCCCTTCTGATGGCGGCCGCAGGAGCGGCCGCCGCAAAGTCCGGACGGACCTACTTCACCGAAAGCGACATCGCGGCCGTGCGCCAGCGGGCTCGCGACCCTCGCTATGCTCAGGAACTGCAAAGTCTGCTGTTCTGGCGGACCGCAGCGACAAGGAGATCTGGGAACTGATCCCCGAAGCTGACCTTCCCCGGGCGCTGAACGTGCGCTTC
>CALCJH010000118.1 GCA_937967775.1 uncultured bacterium
GGCATCGTGATCAACAACGCTGCCGAACTCCCCCACCGTCAGGGACTTGCCCTCGAATCGGCGGTCCACCACCTTGATCTCCGCTGCGAAGCGGCGTTTGTCTCCGTAGTAGTGCTTGTTCGCGAAGTCCAGCCAGGCCATCCCCAGAAGCTGGTCCGCGAACGTCAAGTGCTGGATGAACCCGATGGTGACGGGCGCTTTCGAGACCTGGCGCACACCTTCCGCGTTGGCTTTTGCACAGCGGTCCAGCAACCACACTCGGAACAGGTCCAGGTCCACACGTCGGGCATCGGCCCAGTCCTTTCCATCCTGCGGAATCTCGATAGCCCCGGGACGCTCATCTCCGGCAAGCGATCCCCAGGCATCCAGCAGCGCTTCCCGCGAGCCGTATCGCTCCAGCAGGAAGCGGTTCCACAGCGCGAAGTCCGTCTTGGGCCGGTCTAGCGCCACCTCCGGCTCGTTCTGGATGTCGAAGAACACGTGCGGGCAGTCCCTGTAGCGGCCAGCCACCAGCGAGGCGAAGCGGCGCTGCGCCTCAAGCTCTTCGTCCGTCAGGTTCAGCCCCATCCAGTCGTGCAGGGTCAGCATCAAGGCGACGCCGTAGCGGGCCGTCAACTGCACCAGAGCGTCCAGCCTGCGCTCCAGCCAGCGCGGCAGCGACTCCACGTTCAGATCCAGCGGCCGGGCGCGCGGCTCCCCCGTCTGTGAAACGACGAACGGGCTGAGATGCAGCACCCGCATGACGGAAAGCCCCGCACCGCTCATCGCGTCCAGATCTTGCTTCCAGACCAGAGGATCCTCAAAGGCCGAGATGAACACGGCTCCCGTCTGATTGGTGCCCAACAGAAACGTTGGCTGCCCATCGCGCAGGAAGTAGTTGTCCTTCAGAAGAACGGGCGGGCCGGACTGCAAGGCCTGCCGGTCCTCCACGCAGAAGCCGGTGCGCATTTCGTCGGAGAGGGACTCGGAGCTCATCCGGCAGACCACTTCGTAGAAGTCGTCCGCCGGCGCCACGGGCACCGTCCACAGGCCCGTGAAGCGCTCCTGGAACCCCGGAGGCACCTCCTTCTCCTCCGGGGGAAGTTTCTGGACGGAAATTCCTTCCTCGGTGAGCAGCTCGAACTGAACCCATACTTTGACCGCCTGACGCTGGAAGTTGGCCACGCTGACGCTGAGCGTGACCGTCTCGCCCGGGCGGTACAGCGCCAGATCCGTGCGCAGCGAATGGAGATAGGCTTTGCGCACCAGCCGGTCCAGAATGTCCGTGAACTCCGCCGCCAGCGGCCCGGAGCGGGCGAAAAGATCCCGGTTGGTCACGCCGAAGGCTGCCCAGCTCGACCCGCGGAACGGTCCGGCGTGATGATGGACGATCTGACCCAGCGCCCCGGTCTCGCGGCCGATGGCATCGAAGGACATCAGCAGGGGGATGCGCCGGGCGTAAGGCACCGGAAAGACCGGGTTATTGGAGCCCAGGAGCGCGCAGGCTGCCCACCCCTGGAATGGTCCGTCCATCCGTACGCGGGGAATGAAGTCCACCAGTGATTCGGCATAAGCTGCCCGCTTCAGCGGATAGGAGGGGTCGAACAGTCCCACTGTCCCGGCAGGCGGTCCCTGCCCGTCGGCAGGGATGGCGAAGCGATGGTTCAGCCGCACCGGCGGTTCCTCCCTGTCCACCCGTTCAACGGTGAGCGCCTGGTCAACAGTCTGCCATCCCTCCCCTGCCCGTACGCAGGGCTGGTCGAAGGCGTAGCCGCCGGTGGTGAACAGGCTCCCGCCCGCCGTCAGATAGGATCGGATGGCCTCCCCTGCATTCAGTGGATAGTACGGCGCGCACGGGATGACCAGCACATCGAAGTTCGACGGTGAGAGATAGCCGGGGCTTTCCAGCGCGGAGGCCGACAGAAGCGTGGCGCCGTATCCGGCGCGCGTGGCGAGCTCCGCGAGAAACTCTGGGTCCGATGCGGAAGGGGAGCCCCGTTTCTCCGCTTCCGTCAAGGGGCGCGTGACGCCGAAGGGCCCTTCCGTCTCCGGGCGGCGGATGACGAAGTTCTCCGCCAGGATCGCGATCCGCCCCTTTTCTCCCTCCACGCGCGCAGGCGGAGGAAGCCTGGCAGGCGATTCCGCGGGCGTCTCTCCTGCAAGGACCAGCCGGATCTCAGCAAAGGTGACGTCCAAATCCGCGAAGTTGCAGCCGATCAGCAGGCGGCTGGCACTTCCCATGCCTCGCTTCCCGTCGCCCGACGGCTCGTAACGGAACAGACCAGCAGGGACCTCTGTCTCGTGCCACCCCTGCCGCAGATCGCCAAAGGATTGCCCGTCCACTGTCACCTGTTGCACCCACCGGTCGCCATCCGGTTCCAGCAGCCAGAGATGGAGCGCTGCGCCCGGCCCGGACGAGTGTTTGAGAAACCGCAGACGGATGGCGCGTGTGTCCGGAGTGAGTGTGACCTGACGGCCCACACTTCCCCAGTGAGGCTCGGCATCGCGATAGATAAGCCGGAGGGCCGGGGACCCGCCTGCCTGAATGGATGTGT
>CALCJH010000119.1 GCA_937967775.1 uncultured bacterium
GACACCAGGAAGCTGCGGGTAGCCGGTGTGGGATCTACGTTGCCGCTGGCGTCGTGAGCCCGCACCGAGAACGTATGGCTGCCCGCGGACAGAGCCGTGAACTGATGGCAGGTCTCGGAGGATGGTTCGCTCCAGACTCCGCCGTCCAACCTCCAGGAGTAGCGCAGCTGCGCCACCGGAGTGGTGTTGTCGGAACCGCTCCAGCAGAAGCTCGCCGAAGACGAGCACAGCGTGGAACCCTCTCCCGGCCCCTGAGTCAGGAACGTGTCCGGCAGACCCGTGTCCACCAGCGTGCGCACCGTGACGGTCTCCGAGACCGACTCTCGCCCGCAAGAATCCTTCGAACGCACACGGAAGTAGTGCAGCCGGTCCGGCTCAAGCCCTGTCACCATCATTGCATGCGACGTCCGCAGCGATGTGTTCACAGCCGTGAACGAACCCAGTGAGGCAGATGTGCCATACTCCACCTGAGACGTGGCCGGTTCGTCCGTGGTCCAGGTGACCTGGAGGTCGCTCGCACCGGGGAGAGCCGATATGCCCGTGATGACCGGCGGGTTGAGATCCACTGTGAAGCTGCGGATAGCCGGAGTCTCGTCCAGTCTGCCGGACGGATCCCGGGCCGCCACCTCAAAGGTGTGGGCCCCATGCTTCAGGCCGGTGAACGCTTTGCTGGCGGCCGGGTCGAACGCCGACCACTCGCCGCCGTCCAACCGCCAGCGATAATCCAGCTGGCTGACATGCGCCGTGTCGTCCGACCCTGCGAACGAGAAGGTGGCGTTCCCGTCGCACAGTCTGGCTCCGTCCCCTGGTCCATCCGTGATGATGGTCTCAGGCGGGAAGACGTCCGGCGTCTGCACGGTGGTCTGCACGGTGTTGCTGGAGACGGCAGAGATCAGGTTGCTTCCGGTGGCGGAAGCGGTGTTGGCGATGACGGTGCCGTTCGGAACGGCACCCACGGTCACGTCGAACGTAATGACCGCGCTGGCGCCAGGGGCCAGAGAGCCGACGTTCACTCCCGCAGCCACGGCGGGCCGTCCGCCCGGATCCGCGACAGGATTCCCGTTCAGACGCGTCGAGCCCATCACATAGGAGCTGTTCGCCGGAATCGGATCTGTAACGCGGACGCCGATCGCCGCGGCCTGGCCGTTGTTCGTGCAGGTGATGGTGTAGGTGACAACATCGCCTCGGGCGGCGGTGAAGACGCTGGCCGCCTTGGTGAGCGCCACCGAAGCCACCGACACGGTGAAGCTGCGCTGCACGGGCTGGCTGATGTTGCCCGCCAGATCCCTTGCCCGGACTCTGAAGGTATGAGGACCCTCGGGAAGGCTGAACGCGGCACTGGTCGCGCTGGAGAAAGCGCTCCACTCGCCTTCGTCCACGCGATAACTGTAAAATAGTTGCGAATGCGGCGTCAGGTTGTCGGAGCCGGTCCACAGGAACGTGACATTCGTCAGCACCGTGCTCCCCTCCGCGGGCCCGCCCACGATGAAAACGGACGGCGGAGTCGTGTCCACGATGTTCAGTACGGCCGTGGGCGTGTAGCGCTGTCCGGTGACGCTGTTATAGAGATAGACCGTATGCTGGCCGGCCTGGAGAAAGACTCCCGGCGACACCTCGCCGTTCCAGACCGCCCGGTATGCTCCGGTTCCGTCAGGAGCCAGAGGAAGCGTTTTCAGCGTGCCGATCCGCGCCTCGAGATCCAGGGACACCCCTGCCCCGGCCTGAGCCGTAATGGCGAGCGTCCGGCCGTCGCCGGGCTCGAACGGGTTGGGCTCGAGGGTTAGCGAGCTGACAGATGCGACGGTCAGGGTGCCTGTTTGCGGAAACTGCACCCCGGCGGCGGTGTAAACGCGAATGGCATAGACCCCGGCAGGCGCCAGATCGCCGCTGATGCGTCCGTCCCACTGCGCAACGTAAGTCCCCTCGGAGCCGACTTCAGTGAAGTTGACCTGAGCATACGAGCCAGACGGCGACACGATCCGGGCGTACAGGCCAGCCTGCCCACCGTCGGCCCTGAGAGTCAAAACAACGTGGTTGGCGCCCGTGGGGGCGAAGGGGTCAGGGCTGGCCTCCACGCTGAAGACCGCAGGACGCACAATGATATCTTTCCAGTAAATGTAAGGCTTCTGCCCGACTCTGGCATAAGGCTGCAGACGGAATGTCCCCGCTCCAGCGAAGTTGCCGTATTCGTCTTTGCCGTCCCACGCTGCGGTATATGTGCCGCTGGCCTCCACCAGCTGGAGCCTGCGGGTAACTATCCCCGTTGCGACGTTCGTTATCCACACATCCAGGTCCAGTCCCGGTTCTCCCGGAACGGTGATGTTCAGCAAGTTCCCTCCGCCCGGCGTGAAATCGTTGGAGGCCGTCGCGATATCGTGAGCGCCGCGGACGAAAAAGAATCCGGTGGTCTGCGCCTCGATTGCGTCCGCATTGCGGACATAAACGCGAGCTCCGTAGACCGGATGCGCAGGGATGTGGCCGCTCCAGGTGTGGCGCGAGACCCCGTCCCAGTTAGCCTGATACACCCCGGGAGACACCTCGGTCAAAGGCATATAGTTGAACATATGACCGAACCACTCGTGCCGGATGTAATACTGCAGGTTCTGCCCCGGGTCTGAAATGACGGTGACGGTTACCACATCCTCCGGCGTGCCGTTGGGCGAGAAGGGATTCCGGTCTACCGTGACGGACTCCACGTCGAACTGAATGGAGAACCCGACATACGGGTAATAGCGAACGTCGCTGGCGGCATTGTGGACGTAGGCGGCGTAGGAACCGGGCCTCCCGTACTCGCCGGATTCGTTCTTTCCGTCCCACACGTAGGTGTAGGTGCCGTCGCCGTTGTCCGTCATTATCGCCGTCTTGACCAGCGTGGACGGATTTCGGTAGATCCGGATGCGCACCGGGAATCCGGAATAGCCCCGTGCGGTGAAGGTGACCGTCTGGCCTTTGCGGGGATTGAACGAGGTTGCGCTCGACTCGAGGCGGTCAATACCTCGCACCTTGAAGTAGCCCCGAACCAGCGACTCGACGTCGGATGAGTCCCAGACCACCACCTCGCAGCGGTTGTAGCTGTGGTCTTCTCCGTAGCCACTGTAGGTGTTGCCCATCAATCCGGCGTTGCTGTATCTACTCACGCCGTTCCACGATGCCTGATAGACCCCGGGCGTCCCGGTCTCTTGAAGCGGCTCCCGGTAGACCATCCACCCCAGCCAGTTGTTGTGTATGCCGTATTTGAGGCCGGTGAGGCCGGGCGGAGCCTGAACAGTGATGGTGGCGAGTTGAGAGCCGGTGCCATCCGGGGAATACGGGTCGGGGTCAACGGTGATGGCAGAAACCGAGAACGTGATGTTCACCCCCGCCGTCGGGTAATAGCGGCGGTCGCTGACCGCGTTGTATACGTAGGCTGTGTAGGCTCCGGGAGCGACTGCCTGACCCTCGTCGCCGGTTCCGTCCCAGACAAAAGAGTAGGAGCCGTCGCCGTTGTCAACCATCATCGCGGTCCGCACCAGAGTGAACGGGCTGTTGCGGTAGATTCGGATGCGAACGGGGAAGCCGGCATAGCCCCGGGCGGTGAATGTGACGCTTTGGGTCACGGCCGCGAAGGATGACCTGTCGCGCTCCAGACGATCAATCCCCCGAACCTTGAAGTAACCGCGAACGATAGACTCCTGCCCGTTAGCGTCCCAGACCACCACCTCGCAGCGGTTGGAGCTGTTGTCTTCTCCGTAGCCGCTGTAGGTGTTGCCCATCAGTCCGCTGTAGCTGTAGCGGCTGACGCCGTCCCAGGAAACCTGATAAACTCCGGGCGTTGCGGTCTCTGGAAGCGGCTCCTGATACACCATCCAGCCCAGCCAGTTGTTGTAAATGCCGTATTTCAGCCCCGTCTGGCCGGCGGCAGCATTCACTGTGATGGTGGCGGTCTGGCCCGGGTCTCCCGTCCCGTCGGGACGGAACGGGTCGGGCGAGACCGAGATGGCGTCCACGGTGTAGCGAAGCCGCAGCGTCGTGCTGGCTGCGTAATACGGCACGCCGCTGGCGGCATTGACCACCTGCAGGCGATAGTCGCCGGTCGGCTGGATTTCGCCGGAAGCGTTCCGACCGTTCCAACTGAAAACATACTGCCCGCTGCCGGTCGGCGTCATCGGAAACTCGCCGACCAGCGCCCCGCCGGAGGAGCGCGTAATGCGGATCAGCAGGCTCAGCCCGTCGTATCCGCCGGCGGTGAAGGTGGCAAATTCGCCGGACCGCGGCTCGATTTCGGACCTGTCGCGACTGAGATACCAGATGCCTCGAACCGTGAAATACGCCGAAGGAGGAGAAGTGAGCTGAGAGCCGTCCGGAGCCCACAGCACCACATAACTGCGGTTGTAATCGTGATTCTCGCCGTATCCTCCATAGTTCGAGCCCATATAGCCCGAATAGTTATAGCGAGAGACGCCGTTCCACTCGACCTCATACACGCCGGGCGAGACAGGAGCGGGAAGGTCCTCCCTGTAAACCATCCAGCCCAGCCAGTTGTTGAAGATGCCCCATTTATAGCTGCCGGACTCGATCGGTGTCGCCTGGATGCGAATCTGCACCACATTGCTTTCCGTGCCGTCCGGCACGAAGTTCGCAGGATCGATCTCCGCGGAAATGAAGCGCGGCCTGCGGCTGATGACCTCCACGTCTCCCCACGGACCGATGTAGCTGGAGGTTGCCAGGTTGAAAACCCGGAAGCTGTAGGTTCCAGTCTCTACGACCTGGTTGCTGTCGTTCCTGCCGTTCCACACGCAGGAATAGACCCCGGGGGACGTCTCGGTCAGCGCAATGGAGGATCGCACTACCGTGGTCCGGTCGGAGCGCGTCACCCGTATGGCCAGGGTGGCCACTCCCGGTGTGCCTTCCACCGTCAGGGTGGTGGACTGATTTTCGTCCGCATAAAACGCAACAGGACTTGCGCTGACGGACGTGATGCTGGTCTGGCCGTGTGCCTGCCCGCCTGGCCACCAGATCAGAAACGCGGCCAGGATCGCGACAAACGACAAACGGCTTCTCTCGATGCGTTCCTTCTCCTCCATCACGTGCAAAGCCCCTTCCATCGGCCCAGATTGCCTCAGAGGTTTGCCGGCTGACGGAGCCGCGCAGTCTTCCGCAGAGACTTCAGAGAGCGGCCTGCTCCCGTGCGAGTGCCATAGCCCCGGCAGGACTGGAAGCACGAGAGGACGAATGCTCGAGCTTTCCACCCGTCCCCGTGGCGGGGAGTGCCGCGGCATCCCTTGCAAGTGGGCGGCCCGTCGGCGGGACACCCGTCAGCTCAAAACCGATTCATTCGCCGCGCTGTCTTCGCCGTCCCGCCGCTCCGGCAAGCGACGCCAGGCCGGCTCCGATGGCGAACAGGCCCGCCGGCTCCGGAACCACCTGGATGGTGATGGGGGGAGAGATGATCTCCGGTGGATTGGCCTGGCCCCCGTCAAAGCTGGCGGACGCGATCAACCGGAACGTGTAGGTGCCGGGTTCCGTGTTCCGGAGGTCGAAATACCCCAGCACGATGCCCGCACGCTTCCCGGAAGCGGGAAGCAGAAAGACCTCCGGCATCTCCATAGCAGGCTCCGGGATCCACAGGCGTGCAAAAAGTGCCGGATCCGGCGGAAACAGGTCATCCGTCTTCAGGGTGATGCCGTCAAAACTGAGGGAATGAGAGGAATCGTTGTTGTAGACGGACGCTAGGATGGCCAGGGGAGTTGTGGAACCGGCGACTCCCGTGAAGTGCAACACCCCTCCCCCGTTCGTGCCGTCGATCAGAAACACCCACTGGCCGGGACCGGCCAACGAGGCCTGAGATAACGTCAGAAACGTCAGTCCGGCGAGTATCAGCACCCTCATCTGTCTCACCGTAAGCTTCCTCTTGTCGATCGTGTTGCGGCGGAGACTCAGGCTTCGCGACCCGGTCGCGCCTTCCCCCGTCGCGACACTCCGCCAACGATCCGTTCACCAATCGCTCTTATTATATTGCCAGCGCGCGCCGTCTGAAACCAGCACAATTACCGGTTTTATAGGATTGTCATTGCGACACCCTTTCTGAAGATCCGGGTTCCAGCTTCTGGATCCGCGGGATGTGGCGGCCCCCTTCGAAGGGGGTTTCCAGCCATACCCGCACAATGTCCAGAACGCGCTCTTCGGGGATCAGTCTTTCGCCCAGGGAAAGGATATTTGCGTCGTTATGCTCTCGCGAAAGGCGCGCGCTCTCCTCGTTCCAGGCTACCGCGCAACGGATCCCGCGGACCTTATTGGCAGCCATCGCCTCTCCGTTGCCGGAGCCGCCCAGCACGATCCCCCGGTCGAATTCTCCCCGCGCCACGGCCTCCGCCGCCGGTCGAACGAAATCCGGGTAGTCGCACCGCTCATCCGAGTGCGTGCCGAAGTCTTTCACTTCGTGCCCCTGTTCGCGAAGCCAGGATTCGATCTTCTCCTTGTAGCGGAAGCCTGCGTGGTCCGAAGCCAGAGCGATCCTCATCAACCATTCTCCTTGGTGCGGAATACGGTGGCGGTCACATCCGGGATACGCCAGTTCTCGAACCAGACGGAATCCTCCGGCACCGGCTCCTGTCCGGGCCAGAGATCCTGCATGGTAGCGAAGGAGGGAAGCTCGGGCAGGACGACATCCTGCCACAGGCGCTCCACCTGCTCGAATGTTCGCAGCGTGTGCTGCGGACGCACCCGGGCATACTCCTGAAGGAGCTCCTGAGCTTTGTGCCCGAGATAGCGTGCCTCGTCCTCCACCATCCGCTCGCCTGTTCTGCGATTGGACTCGGGAGCGTCGGGCCCCATCGCGAAATGCGGCTCCCCGCCATCCCCAGAGGGGATGCGTGAGACATCCACACAGGCCGGATCCAGCGCCCACATCAGGGAGGTCTCCACGCGCCCCGCGTGGTCGCCGCCGCTCTTGCCGTCCCCGTCGAATCCGGGCCGGTTGGCCTCGAAGTCCGGCAGCGAATACAGCCGCGTCCCGACATGCGGGCGCACCAGTTCCACCATTCGATTGAGATCATTCCAGTTCGGGCCGTAGTGACCGGTCAGCAGGATGGCGGCGTGGAAGCCCATCGAGTCGGCGGTCCGGATGTGATACAGCACATTGCGGAAATGCTGCCAGGGAGGAAGCGAAGTGAGCCACTTGCGCTCCACTTGCCCCACGTGATTGTGCGCCCAGAACGCCGATCCGCTGCACTCGTGAATATGCCAAAAGTCCGGCGGGGCCACGATACCACCGTAGCGCCGGGCCGCCTCGCACGCCACGCCGTGCGCCTTGAGGGCATCCAGTCCCAGGGCGTTCTGAGGACCGTGAGGCTCGCACAGACCGTAGGTGAAATAGACCACCGGGCACTCCCGGAACGCCTCCTCCAGCTGATCCGGGAACATCCGCTCCCAGCGCACTTCCCTCATCGCTGCCTGACTCCTTTGCCGGACATTGCTTCGCACCCACTTTAGCGCATTTTGAGCCATACTGCGCTGGTCCGGACGGGGAGCTGGACGGCGGGAGACCTGCGGCAATGCCTTATTACTCTCACCTGGATGAAAACTGGATGGCTCTGCGCGAATGGCTTGACCTGAAGCGCGAGCATGGCGCAGCAACTGACGGGCTAGCCGGAGAAGTGGAACAGGAGCTGGAACGGCTGACAGCCCTTGTCCAGAAGGCCGAGCCGGATGCGGGACTACTGCACCGGGAGCCGGATGATCTGGAAGCCATCCGGGCGCTCCGGCCGGATGGCCCGCGGAGACTGGCTCCCCTCCCGGATGCGGAGGAGCTGGAGGATCGCATCTTGGGAGCCTGGCTGGGACGCGGCGCAGGCTGCACCCTGGGTGTGCCGGTGGAGGGATTTTCGCGAGAGGAGATCCGCGCAGCCGCGGCCGCTCTGGACCAGCCGTATCCGCTGGAGGGCTACTGGACGCGCCTGCCCAAGCCCACACTCTATCACAGCACATACAACGGCCTGCCGTACCGCCGCTTCCTGCGGGATGAGATGATCTTCATGATGCCTGACGACGACCTGCTGTACACGCTGCTCGGGCTGTTGATCCTGGAGGAGTATGGGCCCGGCTTCACACCAGAAGATGTAGGAAGAGCGTGGCTGCGTTATGTGCCGTTCGCGTGCACGGCAGAGAAGCACGCTCTGGATAATCTCCGACGCGGCCTGAAGCCGCCGGAGACGGCCTATGCCAACAACCCGGACGGAGAGTATCTGGGAGCCGACATCCGCGCCGACCCGTGGGGATATGCCTGCGCCGGGTTGCCGGAGCTCGCAGCGGAGATGGCCTGGCGGGATGCCCGTGTCAGCCACACGCGAAACGGCATCTACGGGGCGATGTACTATGCGGCGCTCATCGCAAGCGTTCTCGCGACAGGGGACATCCGTGAGTCCATCCGCGTGGCGTTGACCGAAATCCCGGCGGAATGCCGGCTGGCTATCGCGCTGCGGGAAACGTTAGGGTGGTGCTCGGAGCTTCGCGACCTTGACAGCGTGCTGGACCGGATCTTCAACTCGCACAAAGGGATGCACATCGGGCACACCATCAACAACGCCGCGCTTGTGACGGCGGTGCTTGAGCTGGAGTCCCCCTCATTCGAAAGGATCATCACCCGCGCGGTGATGGCCGGTATGGACACGGATTGCAACGGGGCGACGGCGGGCTCCATCGCGGGGGCGGTCTGGGGAGCAAGCCGCCTACCGGAGCGCTGGATCTCTCCGCTCGGCAGCATCCACCGCTCCTATTTGAACGGGCTGGACGTGTGGGACTCGCGGGACATCGCAAGACGATTTGTGTGTGCAGCGCTCCGGGTGCGCCGGGAGGCGCTGAACGGAGCCACCAAAGGCTCGCAAAATCCTGAAGGAAAGGAGAACATCTCCACCCGATGAGCAAAGTGCCCTTCGGGGAGCTTCCCCCGTACCGGAAGAGAACATTCGTGCCGCCTGGGGTTGACTGGGACGACCAGCAGGCGGTAGCCCGGCTATTCGATCTTCTAGAAGAGAAGCTGGCCGCGTGCAAGGGTCCCAGGGATCTGGAGCGGTGGCTTCTTGAGGAGAGCGAGCTGACGGCGGCGCTTGCCGAAGAGCGGACACGCCGCTACATCGCAATGACCACGCACACCGAGGATCCCGAGGCGGAGGCCGAATACCTCCGTTTCGTGGAGAACATCCAGCCAATCAGCCGTGAGCGGGGCTTCCGGCTGGCGAAGCTGTATACGGAGCACCCACTCCGCCTGGAGCTTCCGCGAGATCGCTACTTTGTCCTGGACCGCGAGGCCGAGACCCAGGTTCGTCTGTTCCGACAGGAAAACATCCCACTGCAGACCGAGGAGACCCGTCTGGGGCAGCAATACCAGAAGCTGTCCGGATCGCTGACGGTCGAGTTCCAGGGACGCGAGCAGACGCTGGTCCAGATGGCGAAAT
>CALCJH010000120.1 GCA_937967775.1 uncultured bacterium
TGGGATCCTCCTCCGCCAGCTTCGCCAGCGCCGGACCCAGCTTATCCTCGTCCGCCTTGCTCTTTGCCGAGATGGCCAGGGAGAACACCGGCTCCGGGAAGGCGATGGGGTCGAAAATGATCCCGGCCGCCTTGTCGCACAGTGTGTCTCCGGTCACCGTATCCTGCAGCTTGGCCACCGCGCCGATGTCACCGGCGCCGATCTCACTCGTGGCGATCTGCTGCTTGCCCTTCAGGAAATAGAGCTGCCCGATGCGCTCGTCGTGGTCGCGCGTGGCATTCCAGACGTGCGAGTCCGACGAGACGGAACCGCTGACCACCCGGAAATACGTCAGCTTGCCCACGTAAGGGTCCGCCGTGCTCTTGAACACCAGCGCGGAGAACTGCGGGTCGGCGGCGGAGCGCTTTATGCGCGCGTCGCCACCCAGCTGGCGCCCCTCGCGCGGTGGAGCCTCGGCCGGAGACGGGAACTCCGCGGCGATCAGGTCCAGCAGTGGCTCGGCACCGATCCCGGTGGTCGCCGAAGCCACGAACACCGGAACCAGCTTCCCCGCCTTGATCCCGGCGTGTGTCCCCTCGACGATCTCTTCGTCGGTCAGGGTCTCTTCCAGAAAATACTTCTCGATCAGCTCATCGCTGCCTTCGGCCGCGGCCTCCACCAGCGCCTCCCGCAGGGATGCCGCCTCGCTCTGCAGGTCCGCCGGGATCTCGCCCTCGGTCATCTTGCCATCCTTCCAGGTGTAGGCTTTCATATGGACGATGTCCACCAGCCCCTGGAAGGAATCCTCGCGTCCGATGGGCAGCTGCAGCGCCACCACCCGGTTCCCGAACTTCTCCCGCAACGCGTTCAGCACGGCGTGAAAGTCCGCGTTCTCGCGATCCATCTTGTTGACCAGGAACGCGCGAGCCTGACAGGCCTCCGCGAAGTCCCAGCCCATCTCCGTGCCGACCTCCACACCGCCGACCGCATCCACCAGAATCAGGGCCGCTTCGCACACCGCCGCCGCCCCGGCCACATCGCCCACGAAGTCCAGATAGCCCGGAGTGTCCACGAGGTTCACCTTGACCTTGCCCCACTCCAGCGGAGCAATGGCGGTGGACACGGACATCTTGCGCTGAACCTCGTCCGGGTCGTAGTCACAGGTGGCCGTCCCGTCGTCCACCTTTCCGAGCCGGTCTATCGCCCCTGCCTTGAACAGCAAGAGCTCCGCCAGCGACGTCTTACCGGCCCCCCTCTGGCCCATCAGGGCGATATTGCGGATTGTTTCGGCAGTGTGTTTGGCCATCCTCTACTCGCTAAACCTCCCGGAACGGACACCCCAGGGCCTTCAGCAGCGCCCGGCCCTCTTCATCCGTCTTAGCGGTCGTCACCACCGCAACGTTGAGCCCCCGGATCCGATCTATCTTGTCGTAGTCAATCTCCGGGAACACCAGCTGCTCCCGCAGTCCCATCGCGAAGTTGCCGCGGCCGTCGAAGGAATCCGGCGGCACTCCCCCGAAGTCGCGGACTCTGGGCAGCGCCACGTGGAACAGCTTGTCGAGGAAGTCGTACATCCGGTCGCCGCGCAGCGTGACCCGGCAACCCACGCGCATCCCGGCGCGCACCTTGAAGTTGGAGATGGACTTGCGCGCCACCGTCACCACAGGCTTCTGCCCCGTGATGACCGTCATATCCGCTACCGCGCCGTCCAGGATCTTGGGATCCTGAATGGCCTGCCCCACGCCCATGTTCACCACCACCTTGACCAGACGGGGCACGCAGTTCGGGTTCTTGTATCCGAACTGCTCCATCAGGCGGGGAGCGATCTCCTCGCGATAGCGCACCTTCAGCCTTGGCGGCTCGGCGCGGGGAGCCTGCTTGGCGACTCCGGCCGGAGCCTTCGGCCCCGCCTCGGCCTCGCCCTTGCCCTTGGCCTTGCCCGCCGCCTGGGGCGCCGGCTGCTTTGTGCTCTGTTTGCCCTTAGACATCGTCTATGAACTCTCCGGACTTCTTGCTCACCCGCACCCGGCGCCCATCAGAGGTCAGCCCCATCGCAATCCGGGTCGGCTTGCCGGAGTGCGGGTCTATCAGCATCACCTTGCTGCGGTGGAGCGGCCCTGGCCGCTCGATGCGCCCGGTCTGAGTCTGCGGCATGGCCCTGGTCGGCTTGCGCGGCCGCTGGTGGCGCACCTGGATGTTGACGCCATCCACGTAGACGTAGCCCTTCTCGGGATCCACGTCCACGATCTTGCCGCGCTTACCCCGGTCCTTGCCGGCCAGGACGACGACCTCGTCGCCCTTCTTCAGCCGCAGCTTTCCCGTGAACTTCTCCTGCTTCTTACGCATGGTCGTAGTCTCTTTAACGGTCCCCCGGCCTCACAGGACCTCGGGCGCCAGCGAAATGATGCGCATGTAGTTCTTCTCGCGCAGTTCGCGGGCCACTGGCCCGAAGATGCGCGTTCCGCGCGGCTCACCTGCGTTGTTGATCAGCACCGCTGCGTTATCATCGAACTTCAGGGTGGAACCGTCCGGCCGGCGGATTGGATGATGCGTCCGCACCACCACCGCCTTTACAACGTCGCCCTTCTTGACCGCCGCGCCGGGCGCCGCCTGCTTGACCGCGCAGACGATGGTATCCCCCACCTGCGCATACTTGCCGGCGCTTCCCTTTAGCACGCGGATGCACATGATCTCGCGAGCTCCCGAGTTGTCCGCCGCCTTGAGTCTGGTATACTGCTGGATCATCTCCCGTCAGTCCCCCGTCCGCTACTTGGCCTTCTCGACGATCCGCACCAGCCGCCAGCGCTTTTCGCGCGACAGAGGGCGGCACTCCATGATCTCCACGGTGTCGCCGATGCCGCACTCGTTGTTCTCGTCGTGCGCCTTGAACCGCGCATTGCGGCGCATGATCTTCCCGTACAGGGGGTGGCGGACAAGCTGCTGAACCTCGACCACGATGGTCTTGTCCATCTTGTCACTGACCACCACGCCCTGGCGGACTTTTCTGCGCCCGCGCGTCTCTGTGGACTCTGCCATCCTCAACTCGCCTCCCGCGCCTTCTGGCGCTCGGTGCGCTCCTGCAGCAGCCGGGCGATCTGCTTGCGCGCCTCGCGGATGCGATGCGGCTTCTCCAGCTGCTTCGTGGCGCGCTGATACCGCAGGTGGAAGAGCTCCTTCCGAGCCTCCTCCAACTGCTTGTCCAGCTCGGCGTCCGAGGCTTCCCGGACGGTCTTACGCAACTCCGCCTTCTTCAAGGATCTCTCCCAGCTCCTGTTTCTTGATAAATCTTGTCTTGATGGGCAGCTTGTGCGCCGCCAGCCGCATGGCTTCCCGCGCCATCGGCTCGGCAACGCCGCTCATCTCGAAGAGAATCCGGCCCGGTTTCACCACCGCCACCCAGGACTCCGGAGCTCCCTTGCCGCTGCCCATACGGGTCTCGGCAGGCTTCTTGGTCACCGGCTTGTCCGGGAAGATGCGGATCCACACCTGGCCACCTCTCTTCACGTGGCGTGTCATAGCCACGCGGGCCGCCTCGATCTGGTTGTTCGTCATCCAGCAGGGCTCCAGCGCCTGAAGCGCGTACTCCCCGAAGTTGATCTCGGTACCGGCGTTGCTCTTATGGGCCATCGAGCCCCGCTGGTGCTTGCGATGCTTGACCTTTTTGGGCATCAACATGGCTCAGACTCCTCCATCCCGGCCTGCCCGGCCGCGCGAGCGACGCCCATCCTCAGCCCGGCGCTCACCATCACGCTGTCCGCCGTGCCACTCCGGCTCCGGCCGCACACCATCCTTCAGGATGTCGCCCCGGTAGATCCACACCTTCACGCCGATATGACCGTACGTAGTGCGCGCCTCAGCAAAGCCGTAATCTATGTCCGCACGGAGCGTATGCAGCGGGATCTTCCCCTGCTTGTCGTTCTCCACACGGGCCATTTCAGCGCCACCCAGGCGTCCGGCGACACGGATCTTGATACCCTTGGCGCCTAGACGCATCGCGCGCAGCACAGCCTGGCGCATGGCACGCTTGTAAGCCACACGGCGCTCGATTTGACCGGCGATGTTCTCCGCCACGAGCTGGGCGTCCAGGTCCGGCACCCGAACCTCGGACACGGACACGTGAACCGGGCGCTTTGTCAGGACCTGCAACCGCGCCTGAAGCTCGTCAATCCCCTTGCCGCCGCGCCCGATGATGATGCCGGGCTTGCCGGTGTGCAGGGTGACCTTTACGCGGTTTGCGGCCCGTTCGATCTCCACCCGCGAGATGCCCGCCTGCCCCAGGCGCCGCTTGATGAAGCGCCGTATCTCGGCGTCTTCCTTCAGATATTCCGGGAACTCCCGGTCGGCATACCACTTGCTGTCCCAATCGCGGATAATACCGATCCGCAGCCCGATTGGATGTATCTTCTGACCCAACTAGCTGTCTCCCTTATCCTCGGACTTCGGCTCGCCCTCGCCCGCGGGCTCTTCCCCGGTTGCGCCGGCATCCGTCGCCTCGGCTTCAGCCTGAGCGGACTCAGCAGGAGCAGAGTCCTCCGTCTGCGGCGTCTCCACAGCGGGAGCCTCGGCCATAGGCTGCTCCTCGGCCGGGCCGGCGCGTTCTTCCACCTGCGGCGCGGCCTGCTCAACCTGCTTCCTGGCCCGGCCGCGCTTCTGCCCGGACTGAGCCTCCTCCTCGCCGCGCTTGCGCCGCCCTCTGGCTTCGGCCTTTGTCACCGTATGCGCCAAGCGCTTCACGGACGGCCTGGGCTCCGCCTCCTCCACGATCACCGTGATGTGGCTGGTCCGCTTCAGGATGCGGTACGCCCGCCCCATGGCGCGCGGCTGGAAGCGCTTCAGCGACGGCCCCTGGTCGGCGAAGGCTCCCTTCACCTTCAGTGAATCCCGGCTGATGTGCAGGTTCGCCTCCGCGTTCGCAGCGGCGGAGTTCACCAGCTTCTCAACCACCCGGGCCGCCCGGTTCGGGACCGCCTTCAGGATAGCCACCGCGTCGTCAACGTACCGTCCCCGCACCAGGTCCAGCACCAGCCTCGCCTTGCGTGGCGACATCAGCACGTAGGATGCTCTTGCGCGTGTCAGCCTTGCCATAACGCTGTCTTCAGATCGCCTTTCTGCGCGCACGCAGGCCCGCCGCGGACGGCCATAGAGCCGCGTGCCTTACAACTGTAACACTACTTGACGCGTGTCGAGCGCTCCGACTTGCCCGCATGCCCCCGGAAGGTCCGGGTCAGCACGAACTCCCCAAGCTTGTGCCCCACCATGTTCTCCGTGATGAACACGGGCACGTGCTTGCGTCCGTCGTGCACGGCCAGCGTATGCCCGATCATGCTCGGGAAGATGGTCGAGCGCCGGGACCAGGTCTTGATAATCTTCTTCTCCCGGCGAGCATTCATCTCGTCTATCTTCTTCAGCAGCTTGGGGTCCGCGTAGGGACCTTTCTTCAGAGAACGTGACATGGAACGCTACTTCAGCCTCTCGTATGCCCGACTATTTCGTATTCCTGCGCCGGACGATCATCTTGTCCGACGGCTTCTTCCTGCGGGTCTTGCGGCCCAGTGCCGGCTTGCCCCACGGCGAGACCGGATGTTTCCGTCCCACCGGGCTCTTGCCCTCGCCGCCACCGTGCGGGTGGTCCCTCGGGTTCATCACCACTCCGCGGACATGCGGCCTCTTACCCAGCCAGCGTTTGCGCCCGGCCTTGCCCAGAGAGATGTTCTCGTGGTCCACATTGCCCACCATCCCCAGTGTGGCCCGGCAGTCAATATGAACCAGCCGCATCTCTCCGGAGGGCATTCTGAGCTGAGCGTAGTTGCCCTCGCGCGCCATCAGCTGCGCGCCCGCGCCCGCCGTGCGCACCATCTGCCCACCGCGCCCGGGCTTCAGCTCCACGTTGTGGATGACCGACCCGATCGGGATCTTGGAGATGGGCAGGGCATTCCCGGTGCGCGGCTCCGCATCCGGCCCGCTCATCACCGTCTGGCCAACGGTAAGCCCGACCGGCGCCAGGATGTAGCGCTTCTCGCCATCCCTGTAATGGATAAGCGCGATGCGCGCCGAGCGGTTGGGATCGTACTCGATCGCCGCGACCTTGCCCGGCACTCCATCCTTGTCGCGCTTGAAATCTATCACCCGGTACTGCCGGGGATGTCCGCCGCCGCGGAACCGGGCCGTGATGCGGCCCTGATTGTTCCGTCCACCGCTGCTCTTTAGC
>CALCJH010000121.1 GCA_937967775.1 uncultured bacterium
CACCTGCGAACCGTGGCGGGCCGGACGCCCAGCCGGGCCGCCGCCTCCTCGGGAGCCATGGCGAACAGCAGGTCCAGAGCCTGCCTCTGCTTCGCTGTTGGCATCTGTCTCCTGTCTCTATGCAAAAGTTCACTCCCATGAGTAAAGGGCGCCAGACGCCCCCTCCGTCAACCTGCTCTTTTCTCAGTCTGCTTCGGAGACAGGGGTTGCCGTCTGTAAACTTTTGCATAGAACCAGTTGCACTGGCATCCTGACGGGTATATCATATAACGCATGTTCGATTATGTCAAGGGGGGTCCAAGAACCATGATTGTCCGGGAAGAGCGCTTCCCCGTCCTGCCCGCCTCCGAGCCCGGCGCGTTCTGCTCGGAGAGGGACCTGAGCCGCAAGATCGCCCGTGAACGCAGAAAAGTGGAGGAGGGGCGAGGCTTGCCCCCGGCGGAGGGTTTCCGTCCGGGGATGTATCTGCTGCGCCGCGAAGTGCGCGAGCTGGCAAGACTGGCCGGTCTGACAGAGCTGGAAAACGGCACGCTGGAAAGACTGCTGGCCGGGGAGCCGCCCCACCGGATAGCACGGGACCGGGGATGCTCGCGGGAGGCGGTTCGACGGGTCATCGAGCGCATTCGCCGAAAGCTTCTGCGGGCCTCCCGCCGGTATCCTTGGTCCGGCCTGTGGGAGGTTTATCTCGAGGAGACCCGCCGGGGGTAGTTGCCCTCCAGGGTTCGGTTTGTCTTGCGCCAGGACACGGGTGAAAGCGAAACGGGGGGCCTTCCGGCGACGGTTTCACATTCCCAGGAAGCGTCGCAGGATGCCCACGCTTTCCTCCACCTCCGCAAGAGAGATGTGCTCGCGCGGGGTGTGCGCCAGCGTCACATCGCCCGGCCCGAAGACCACGGCGGGAATCCCATGGGAGGCATACTGCGGGGCATCGGTGGCGTAGGGAGCGCACGTCAGCCCTCGTCCGGATGCCTCCGCCAGCCGGCGGACCAGAGGGTGTTCCGGATCCGTATCCAGGGCCGGGCCCTCCATATACGGCGCTAGGACTGCTGCTTCGTTACCCGTCCTTGCCCGCACCTCTTCCAGGAGATCCTCCAGCCGGTCTCCTGGAAGGCAGCGCACGTCCACGTCCGCACGGCATAGATCGGGCACGATGTTCGGGGCCTGTCCACCTGAGACTGTGGTGACCGAGATGGCGCGCGGACCAAGATCTACATCCCGGATCTGTTGCCAGTCATACGCCAGGCGCTCCACGGCGAGAGCCGCCCGGGACATTCTGTATATGGCGTTGTCGCCCTTCTCCGGAGTGGAAGAGTGGTAGCTGCGGCCCCTGGCCTCCAGCACAAAACGCATGACTCCCTTGTGCCGGTGCACCACGGCAAGGGATGAGGGCTCGCCCGCGATGGCGAGATCCGCGCGCAGACGCCCGGCTGCCGCGCGCGACCCCGCGAAGCTAACCTCCTCGTCGCAGACGGCCGCAAGAATCAGGTTGAACTCGCCCGCTTTCTCCCGCGCGGCTTCCAGCATCACCGCCGTGAAAGCCGCCAGGCTCGCCTTGGTGTCACAGCTGCCCCGCCCGAAGATCACGCCGTCCTTGTCCTCCGGCCGGAACGGGTCACCCTCCCAGTCCGTTGCGGGCACGGTGTCCGTGTGGGCGGACAGGATGACCGTCCGCGCGCATCGCAGGTCCATGTGGGCGTAAAGGTTGGGCCTTCCGGGCAGGACATCTTCCATCTGGCAATCCACACCTGCGGACTCCAGCAATCCAGCCAGATATCGGCAGACCATTGCCTCGCCGCCTTCACGGCCTTCGGGAACCGGCACCTGCCCCACGCTGGGGATGGCCACCAGCTCCATCAGAATCTGTTTTGTGCCCGGATGCGCTTCCATGGTTGTAACTCCCTTCCGCCGGTGAAGCTAGGCGCCTTTTGCCGTCTTATGCTCCAGACCGACAGCATCCGCCAGCCGGGAGATCCCGAAGCGGTTCTTCAAGGCCGCCATGCCTGCGGCAAGGCCATCCTGAGGGTCCAGAAGCAGACGATACAGCACCTGCTCGAACTTGTTACGGCTCTGCTTCAGAACGGGCCGGACTCTGCCCGCAATATAACTATACACCTGGACTGCAGAGGCCCCCGCCAGGATGTAAGCCAGTGAGTCGCGCCCGGAGTAAACGCCGCCCGCGGCCGCCACCACCCGTCCTTCCAGGTTCCACTCTTGAAGGAACCCTGCCAGGTCTCCCGGTCGGAACGAACGTGGCTCGCCTGCCCCCGGAGTCCCGAAGTCAAGCGTCAGGGTGGGAGCCGCCTGGAAGGCTTCTTGAGCCCGGGCGCGTTCCGTCCCCTGCAGATTCTGCACGTCAGCGCAGATGACCCGAAGGGCCCACCGGCAATCCCCTCCGGGCAGGTGGCAAATCTGTCCCTCATCTCCCGGAGACCAGAGCGCCTCCAGCGCATCCGCGCCCGCCGCGAGCAGCTGCCTTCCCGCGTGCGCCAACTCCTCCTCCGCGCGGTCCGGGGCCGAAGCAAGGGAGGCAACGATCGCCGTCCGCCCTCGCGCACTGGATGATGCGGCGCAGACGAATTCGAGATACTCCTCCGGCCCCCGGCTGTCCAGCCTCCGGTCCCAGACCAGGGCAGGGCGTTCGTGGCGCACATCGGAAGGGTGGTAGAGGTTGCGCGCGCCCGGGCCCGGCCGGGAGCGCAGGTGGGCGTGCGATGCCCCGCCATCCGGTTCCCAGGCTGCCGCCGTCCGCAGCACCACCGCCGCCCAGCCCGCCTCCACGGCAGCCACCACACGCTCCAACTCTCCCGTCCACTCTCCCGGCGCCACCACAAAGGGATGGCCAAGCTCTAGGGCGCCCAGTCGCGAGGTGAGATCAATGCCCAGTTGTTCCTTCAGAATGCCGGGCAGATCCGGCGGCAACGGCTCGCGCCCGAACCGGCGGTGCAGGCGCTCCAGCCGCTCCCTCTGCCGGATGGTCAGGTCCTGGGATGTCCACTCAGGCATCCCCCGCATCCCCCCGCACCGCTGTTCCTGATGGAATCAGCCGCGTCATCGCCACGGCGAAGCTCATCAGAAGGATGACCCCTCCACTCCAGTAGGGCCAGGCGATCCCGATGCGGCTGAAGGCGAAGCCGCCCCACACCGGCCCGGCGATCCGCGCCAGACTGGCCAGCCCCTGCGAGAGTCCGAGTACCCCGCCCTGACGGTCGCGGCCGGCCGAGCGCGAGATCAGGCTGGACGTGCATGGATTCACCAGTCCCCACCCGAAAGAGATGAGCGTGCTCACCAGCATCAGCCCGCTCACGCCGCGAGGAACAGGCATCAGCATCATCCCCGCCCCGGTCAATAGAATGCCCGCCAGCAGCAGACGCTCATCGCCGAACCTGCGGCTCAGCGGCCGGATGAGAAATCCCTGCACCAGCACAGCGACCACCCCGATATAGGCAAGAAGGAAGCCAGTTGTCCGCCCGGCCGCACGGCCGTCCAGTCCCAGCCGTTCCTGCACGAACAGGGTGAAGGTCTGCTCCAGGTTGCTGAAGGCGAACGTGTTGATGAAGAGCAGGAAGAACAGCAGACCCAGCAGGGGAGAGCTCAGTGTCTCCCGCAGCTTCTGCAGGTCCAGAAACCGTGTGTGCGCCTCACGCGCCACTGTCCGGTCCAGAGTCTCGGGAAGCATAGCCGCCGCCCAGATGAAATTAGCGAAAGACAACCCCGCCGCTGCCAGGAACGGCGCTCCCAGTCCCACCTGCGCCAGCGCGGCTCCGATGGCCGGCCCGAAGATGAAACCCAGTCCGAACGCCGCTCCGATAAGCCCCATCCCCCGCGAGCGCTCTTCTTCGGATGTGACGTCCGCAATGAGCGCCGGCGCCGCTGCAAGCCCGCCCGCCGTGAAGAATCCCTGCAGGAAGCGCGCCGCGTATAGCGTGCCCAGACTCTCCGCGAACGCCATCAGTAGATAGGCCAGCCCTCCGCCCCCCAGCGACAGCAGCAGAACAGGACGCCGGCCGATGGCATCCGACAACCTTCCCCAAACCGGGGCGAAGACGAACTGTGCAAGGGAGTACGCGGAACCCAGCAGGATGATGAGATACTTGCTCGGAGTCAGACGCTCCGCCCACACGGGGAGCAGAGGTAGCACCATCCCGAAGCCTAGAAGGTCTATGAAGACGGTCAGGAAGATGATCGTCAGAACAGGCCGGTTCTTCACGCGGGGTCTTCCCTCCTTTCCACCGCAGGACCGGGCTTGGCGGATGCGGTCCTCGCGGGGCCACGGACAGCGGCGGCAGTCACGGCAAAACACGCCGCCAGCAACGCCGCAGCCGTCCAGAACGGCCATCCGATGCCCAACGCTCCGAAGCTCACCGCTGCGGCCTGCGGACCCAGCGTGCGCGAGACGCTCCCCAGGCCTTGCGTCAGTCCCTGAACGGCGCCCTGATGCTCGGGTCCGGCGGCGTGGGAGATGAGACTGATCAGCGACGGGCCAATAAGCCCGAATCCGGCGGCCGCCAGAGCGAGCGGCAAAAGTAGCGCCGCCGTCGAAGGCTGCCCCGGAACGGCAGCGAGACCAACAGACGTTGCGGCGAAGCCGGCAGCCAGAAGAACCTTCTCACCGAACCGCGTCGTCAGGGGACCGATCAGGACTCCCTGAACCACGGCCGCCACCACCCCCGCGAACGCCAGAAGGCGGCCGGAGAAGACCACCGTCTCCTGCTCTGTAAGGCCGAACTGCGCCTGCAGGAACAGCGTGAAGGAGCTCTCCATATTGCTGAAGGCGAATGTGTTCACGGCAAACAGTGCCATCAACGTTGGAAGCCCCTTCCGGGCCAGCGCCATTACTGGCGATAATGCGCTCTCCTGGGAGGTACACTCTTTCACGGAAACGTGATGCGTCTCCGGTAGCAGCAAGATGACCACAATCAGGTTCACGGCCGAAACGGCGGCCGCCGCGAAGAACGGTAGAGCGGTGGAGATCTTTGCAAGCTGCGCGCCCGTTCCCGGACCCAGCACAAAACCTAGAGCCAGAGCCGCGCCGATAAATCCCATGCCCCGGGATCGCCTCTCCGGCGTGGTGACATCCGCTACCAGCGCGGGCGGGATGGCGAATGTGCCTGCCGCGAAGACCCCCTGCGCGACTCGCGCGCCGTAAAGCCAGCCCAGCCCGCTGCCGAGCGCCATCCCGACAAAGGATGCTCCCTCCCCGGCGATGGACACTGCCAGAAGCCGCCTGCGCCCCACCCGGTCCGAGAGGGCTCCCCAGACCGGCGCAAACGCGAACTGCGCCAGCGCATAGACCGACGACAGAGAAATTATGGCATACGGGCTGGCGGTGAATCGCTGCGCCCAGACCGGCAGGAGCGGAATGACCAGCGCAAACGCGAACACGTCCAGAAAGACGACGGCGAGAACGGTCCCCAGCGCTCTTCGGGACGCGCGGGAGGCAGTATCGCCTGTGTGACCGGCTGGGGA
>CALCJH010000122.1 GCA_937967775.1 uncultured bacterium
CTCCATCCTTCAAGCACGTTTGCAGCCGGATGGCGGGCCGGCCGACCTGTCGGGAGTTGTCGTCAGCCGGGTATTCGGGGACACGTTCTATATCCAGTCGGACGACCGATCTTGCGGCATCCGCGTGCTCCGCCCGGGGCATTCCCTGACAGCCGGAAGCCGGGCCTCCGTCTCCGGGGCTGTGCGGACGGACGGGGACGGCGAGCGCTACATTGATGCCGCAGTAGCCCTGCCTGCGGGAACGGGAGTGGCCATCCCCCTTAGCATGACCCTGAAAACGATGGGAGGCGGCGCTTTTCAATACAATCCGGAGACGGGCGCAGGGCAGCAGGGAATCCAGGGGGCGCAGGGCGTCAATAACACCGGCCTGCTGGTCCGGGTGGCCGGCCGGGTGACCCATTCGGCCGGTGGCTGGTTCTACCTTGAGGATGGGTCAAACGTTGAGGACGGCTCGGGTCACGCCGGGGTGCGGATCCTGCTAGGATCGGGAACCGCCCCCGCCACTGGAGAATTCGTCCGGGCAAGTGGCATCAGTTCGGTGATCCGAATCGCAGGCACTGTCCAGAGGCTGCTGCGGGTCAGCTCCCCTGCAGATATTCAGTCCCTTCTGCCAGCGCCCTGACAGGAGCATCCGGGGAGAGCGGGCGCAGCCCCGTTCTCCCCAGCAGATCCACCACGGATCTGGTTACGGCAGATCCACTTCCCCGCCTCCGGCCGGGAACACTCCGAGCCTGAAATTCATCCTACCAGATGACAGGAAACAGCGCGCGACGGCTCGTTGAACCCTGTAAATCCTGTGTGATACACTTTCGTTACGGGACCCTTCGCCGGATCAGGCGCCAGAGACGTCCCGGACGGGAAGGCAGAGCGCAAGTTGGCTACGGAAGTCTCGGCGATCCCCGCGATCTTCATCACACGAATGCGCCAGGAAGACGTGCCTGCGGTTATGCAGGTGGAGCTGCAGTGCTTCAGCGCGCCCTGGAGCGAAAACGCCTATCGCACGGAGCTGAACAATCCCTGCGCGGAATACTATGTGGCGTGGTCGTCCGGCCGGCTGGTGGGCTACGTGGGGATGTGGCTCATTCTGGACGAGGTCCACATCACCACCATCGGGGTGGCCGCGGATATGCGGGGCAAACGCGTGGGAGAGCGTCTTCTGGTGCGGGCGCTGGACGCGAGCCGTGAGCGGGAGGCGCAGCGGGTGACGCTGGAGGTGCGGAAATCGAACCGCGTAGCTATTTCCCTTTACAAGAAATACGGATTCCGGGAGGCCGCCATCCGCAGGGGCTACTACTCTGACAACGGGGAAGACGCCCTGATCATGTGGGTGGACGACCTTTGGAGCCCTGAGTTCACCTCTCTGTTCAACGCGAACAAGGCGCGCCTTCAAGCGCTGGAGGCCGGATAGAAGCGATGCTGGTGCTGGGAATAGAGACGAGCTGCGACGACACGTGCGCGGCCGTGGTGCGGGACGGCAGGGAGATCCTCTCGAACGTCATCGCCTCGCAGGATCATCTCCATCAGAAGTTCGGAGGGGTGGTTCCCGAGATCGCCTGCCGCAAACATGTGGAGTCCCTGCAGCCCACCATTCGTGAAGCCTTGGAAAGGGCGGAGGTCTCCCTGAAAGATATCCAGGGTATCGCCGTGACCAACCGTCCCGGGCTGATCGGAGCGCTGATCACGGGGGTCAGCGCGGCCAAGGCGATGGCGCTGACACTGGAAGTGCCGATCGTGGGCGTGCACCATCTGGAATCCCACATCTGGGCGAACTTCCTGGCCGAGCGGGATCTGCAGTTCCCGTTCGTTTCGCTGATCGTGTCAGGAGGACATACCGATCTGGTGCTTGCGCGCGCTCCGGGAGACTACACCCTTCTGGCCAGAACCGCAGATGATGCGGCAGGGGAATGCTTCGACAAGAGCGCTCGGGCGCTGGGTCTGGGCTGGCCGGGCGGCCCGGCCGTGGACCGTCTGGCGCGCGAGGGCGATGCGAACAAGGCCCGTTTCCCGCGGGCTCGGGTGGGCGACGGATTGGATTTCAGCTTCAGCGGTCTGAAAACGGCTGTCCTGCGCTATCTGGATTCCCGGCCGATGGATGTGAGTCTGGCGGACGTGGCGGCAGGGCTGCAGGAGGCCATCGTGGACGTCCTGGTGGCGAATACCGTCCGCGCGGCGGAGGCGTGCGGCGTGCGGTGGGTGGCCGTGGGGGGCGGCGTTGCCGCCAACAGCCTTCTGAAGGAGAGGATGCGCGAGGCATGCGACGAACGGGGCATCCGGCTGGCCATCCCGCCTGGGCGTTTGTGCACGGACAACGCGGCGATGGTGGCAGCGGCCGGTCACTGGCGGCTGGAGCGCGGGATGGACGATGGTCTGGAACTGGACGCCTTCGCCACCGAACCACTCGCCGACGTGCGTCCCGTGGCGGCGTAAGCGCAGCAAACCTCGCTTCAGTTCCCCCCTGGGCCTAGACTAAAAGAAAAAGGGGCCGCCGGGGGGAGGCGGCCCCGGAGTTGGGGTGCCAGGTTCGCTCAGGAGTGCTACCTGTCCCGATTGTGCGCCTGGAGCATTACGGAACGATGCTCCCGGGCATCAAATCGCCATCAGATTCCGGTCAACTCCTGAAAATCCCTCAGAATCTGCAGATACGTCTTCTGTCCCTGAAAATCTTTTCCGCTCGATTCCACGTCTATCCGGAAAGGACGTCAAGGGCCCTTTCAACGGCTGGCGGTTCTGTGATATTATCTGTTTCCGGGGAAGACGCGCTTTCCTTCGAAGTGAAAAGCGCCCGGGAGATGAGAACAGTCAGTGTGCCTCCGCTCTGCCGGATGAGCGGGGCCGGCGGGGGGCAGAGTCCCAGTCCGCTGGAGATGGGTTGCCAGTGAGGTCTGCCCTCCGGCGTGCGGGCAGTTCGAGACGAGTGCGGGAATGGTTGACAAAGAGGTTGAGAAGATCTACGTCCGTTATCTCAATGGTCCGCTGAAGAGTGCGGTGGATGAGATTCTGGACGATATGCGGGGCAGCTCTCCGCCGGATTGCCTGCCCGGCGGCTACCGGCTAAAGTCGGAACCGCACCGGGTGCGGCTTTTCGATGCGTCCCTGACCATCTGGGATGCCGAGTACGAGGGATCGGCCCCCAGCTAAGAGGCTTTTTACAGGTGGATGCGCCCGGCCAGCACCCTGAAATGTCAGGAGCGGGGCCGGGCGCGATTGTCTCTACTCGTCCCCAGGCGACTACAAACCAGGAGAAGCCTTCATCGAACACCTCTCCCGGGATCTCCGATCAAGGGCGGCTTTTTTCAAACAGCTGGCGTCCCAGCCACCACGCAGGAAGAGCGCACAGGACCGCGGTGCTCAGGAACGTGCCGAGAAAGATGCCCGCCTGCACCGTCGCCGGGAACAGCACGTAGCACTTGGTCACATAGATGCCGCTGATGTAGCTGAACCAGGCGCATCCCGCGGCGGAGATCAGCCATACTCCGAAACGCCAATCCGCATAACGGAGGAGACAGAAGATGGTCTCGCCGCCCATCCCCTGCAGCAGCCCCGTGAACACGAGTGGGTGCAACACCATCCGGGTCTTGCCGGCCAGCTCAATCTCCGCGTGGGTCTGACCGGACAGAAGCAGGGACAGCAGAGCCGCCAGCGACTCGGCGAGTATCATAGATCCGGGCCGGCGTGTGATCCCGAGGGCGAGGAAGCCAGCGAGCATCCAGACGCCGTTTGTCAGGCTGGACCAGGGCTGCGTCTCCCCTGCCCCGCAAGCTGCGCTGACCGCGGGAAACACGAAGCGGTAGAGCAGCCCTCCGATGATCCCGATCGCACCCACCCAGAGCACATCGGAGACCCGCCAGCGGGGCAGGCCGTATCGCGCGAGTTCCTGATTCTGCGCCTGTGCGCTCATATCCGCTCCTCCTTCCCACGCCAGACGATGCGGCCGACCGCCCACGTCACGGAACCGCCTATCACCCCGACACCGATCAGCGAGGTGAGCAGCAGCCCCCAGAACGTCCACGTGCTTTCGAAGACGTAGTAGTGCGTCATCCAGATGCCGGTGCAGAACTCGATGAGCCCTCCGGCCGCCCCAGCCAGCACCCACGCCGTCCAGTCCCAGCGGCGGTAGCCAAACCAGCCCAGGACATACTCCGGAGCCAGCCCCTCCAGAATGCCGACATACAGCACCATGTTGAAGACCGGGTAGCCCTGGCCGGCGATATAGACCGTCCGGTAGATCTCCGGCCCAAAGTCCCCCACGTCAATGGTGTAGGGGCCGACGGTCACCTCCACGAGGGCTGCGAGCGACTCGCCGAACAGACAGGCGCCCGGCTTGCGCGTGATGGCCGCCGGGATAAACCCGCCCATAAACCACATCCAGTTGATGAGGCTGGTGGGGGCGAGATTCCACCCCCACTTCACCAGCATCACCGTATAGAGATCGTCCCATAAGCGGTAGATAAGGCCGAACACCACTCCGCATGTGAGGACCACCGCCCAGTCCCGGGCGGTCCAGCCGAACCAGAGGGACGAGAGCCGATCCGATGACTTTGCAGAAGTCTCCATGGAGGCTGCCTCCCTACCAGCTTCCCGTCGGGTTGTCGCGCGTCTTCTTGCCATCCGGCGAGTAATACGTCTCAAGGTAGTCCTGCTCGCTGGTCAGAAACCGGGCGTGGCCATCGGCGAAGACGATGGTCCCGCCGCGGGCGTGCCACCGACGGAAGAACTGCTTCTGGCCATACAGGTCATCGGCCCGTCCGAACCATGGCAGCATGATCTCGCGGATGATACGCGTCTGGCTGGGATACTCGTACATCGAGTCCCGCACCACACGCACCGGGAAGCGGAACCAGCCGCCCGGATCCGTTACATCCTGATCGTTGACGATGGAAAGCCCGGGGAGCCAGGAGAAGCAGTTGGAGCTCAGACTGAAACTCTGGCCATACTTCTCCCAGTAGGTGAGAGGTGCGCTGAACGGCCCGCCGACGTCGGCCGGGCAGCGGAAGAGTTCCTTGCTTTTCGCATAAGGAGCCAGAGTCACCTCCGGGCCGATATGCCCCGGTCTGCCGGCCGGCGGGTTTTCGTTGAAGCCGGTCAGCGGCGGCCAGGCTCCGTCATGGTCGTCCACATACATGCGGATAGCCGTGCCGATCTGCTTCGCGTGGGAGAGGCACTGTGTTTCCAGCGCTCTCTGCCTGGCCTGCGAAAACACGGGGAAAAGA
>CALCJH010000123.1 GCA_937967775.1 uncultured bacterium
GCCATCCTGGGTCATAACTTTTCGGTGTTCCTGGGGTTCCGCGGCGGCAAAGGTGTGGCGACCAGCCTGGGAGTCCTGATCGCCATCGCGCCGCATATCGCCGGCCTGGTGTTCTTTCTTTGGGTGCTGGTGGTGGTGGTGACCCGCTACATCTCCGTTGCCTCTATCCTGGCGGGTGTGAGCGTTCCTGTCTTGATGCTGCTCTCCTCCCATCTGCAGGATACCTACTGGGGGCGGCCGGTTCCGCAGGAGTATCTCTATCTGGGATTGCTGGGGGCCGGGTTCATCCTGATCAAGCACCGGCCCAACCTTGTGCGGCTGATGAATGGCACGGAGCCGAGGGTGGGGCAAAGGATTTCCGTCGAGCGGTCTCGCGAGGCTGCGCAAAGCCGGGGAGGCAGAGGATGAACGCAGGAGAACCTTTGTCTCCGCACGCGCGTCTGGCGCGGGCCGCTCTTGAGGAGTATGTGCGCCGCGGGCATGTACTCGCGGTGCCGGATGATGTGCCGGAAGATCTGCTTCGCCGTGCCGCCTGTTTCGTCTCCCTCAAAAAAGACGGGGCTCTCCGGGGATGCATCGGGACCATCGAGCCGGTGGAGGAGACCCTGGCAGCGGAGATCATCGCGAATGCCATCTCGTCCGGCACCAGAGACCCACGGTTCCTGCCGGTGACTCCGGAAGAGTTGCCCTGGCTTCAGTATTCCGTGGACGTGCTGACTCCTCCGGAACCCATCCCGGATCTCACCGGGCACGATCCCAGGCGCTATGGCCTTATCGTCGAAGGATTCGGCCGCCGCGGACTTCTGCTGCCCGATCTGGAGGGCGTGGACACACCCGAGCAGCAGTTGACCATCTGCCTGTCCAAAGCCGGCCTGGCCTCTCCCCGCGGCATCCGGCTCTACCGCTTCACGGTGGAGCGTTACCGGTAAGGCTGAAGACCGTCCAACGCCTGCCGGATGTCTTCCACCAGGTCTTCCGGGTCCTCCAACCCCACGGAGAAACGGACCAGGCCTTCCGTGATGCCCTGCGCGGCCCGGTCCTCCGGTGAGAGAGATGCGTGCGTCATTGTGGCCGAATGGGAGATGAGCGACTGAGCGCCACCCAGGCTCTCCGCCAGGGTGAACAGCTCCAGCCGGGACGTGAACGCCTGCACCGCGGGAAGCCCGCCCTTCAGCTCCGCGCACACCATCCCGGAAAAGCCGGTCATCTGCCTCAGCGCCAGCTCGCGCTGGGGAAAACTCTCCAGACCGGGATAGGAGACCATCGCCACCGAGGGATGATCTTCCAGCGCGCGCGCTACCGCAAGCGCGTTCTCCTGATGCGCCTTCATGCGAATGCCAAGAGTGCGAATGCCGCGCAGCGTCAGCCAGTTGTCGAACGGCGAGGGGGTGGGACCGCAGGCATTCTGGAAATCGTAAAGCGCCTGATGCAGGTCATCGTCGTTCGTCGCCAGCGCTCCGCCCAGCACGTCCAGGTGTCCGCTGATGTATTTCGTTGTGCTGTGGAGCACAATGTCCGCTCCCAGGGCGAGCGGTTGCTGGCAGAAGGGGCTCGCCATGGTGGAATCCACCACCACGAGGGGCGGAGTGTCTGCCTCGCGTGCAATCCCGGCGACGGCTGCGATGTCCGTCAGGGTGCCCAGCGGGTTGCTGGGGGTCTCGATCCAGATGAGCCGCGTATCCTCCCCCAATGCCTGACGGACGTTCTCCGGCTTTTCGGTCTCCACGAAGGTGACTTCGATACCGGTTTTCTGCAACATCTTCGTGAAAAACCGGTGAGTTCCTGCGTAGATGTGGAGCGAGGAGATCACGTGGTCGCCGGGACTCAACAGACTGGCGACCGCCGCCACTGCCGCCATTCCGCTTGAAAAGCACACAGCGTGGCGGGCCCCCTCCAGAGACGCCAGAGCCTCTTCCAGAGCGGAGCGTGTGGGGTTCCCGGTCCGCAGGTAGTCGTAGCCGCGTGCGGCACCCGGAGCGTCCATCTCGAAGGTGACGTTCTGATAAAGCGGCGGCACCACCGCGCCGGTCTGGGGATCGGGCTTCTGCCCGGCGCGAACGGCCCTGGTCTGGAATCTCATCGGTTGTGCTGGCTCCTTCTCCACAACCGCCTGCAGCTGGCAGGCGTCTCATGGGGAGATATCACAGGGAGGCTCAGGCGCGCAAGGTATCGCCAATGATTCCGGGTGGCGGATGCGCTCTCTATGTGTGCCTGGATTGCACGGAAATCTGCGAAATTGAGGGTGTTTCGTGAAACCGGACATGTCCTGCAGACGTCAAAGCGAGTGGACACTGCGGCCCGGGGTATGATATATGGCAGAATCAGGGTTCCCGGTGGGCGCAGCCCCGGAAACGCAGCGTCAAACATCTGCGCAAAGGCGGTGGAGTCAGCCGCCAGCCCGGGCCGGCCTTGAAAGAACAGGGGCCCGGAGCAAGAACGAACGAAAGGATGCGAGATTATGAAGAGACTGGCTATCGTTGCACTCGCTGCTATGTTGGCCCTCGGAGTGGCGGGAGCTTCCAGTGCTCAGGGCTGGTTCAACGTTCAGGACACCAAGCCCAATACCATCAAGGTTGGTGCGTTCTGGCCGAGCGACGGTGACGTGCGAGACGCAACGGACTCCCTCTGGTTCGGGTTCGGCTATGAGCGCATCATCAACGAGATGGCGGACACCGGCGCGGTGATCACCGGCGAGGCTTCCTGGCTGGTGCAGTCCGACCTGAACATCGTCCCGTTGACGCTCAACTGGAAGAACTACGGCGTGGGCGGCGGCGCGCGTTCGTGGTACTGGGGCGCGGGTATTGGCGCTTACATCGTCAGCGCTGATTCCGGTGTTGCGTACAACGACGTGACCCGGTTGGGCTACAACGCCTTCGTCGGCGTCCCGATCAACAACATGCTGGACTTCGAGCTGAAGTACCACTACATCAAGGTCTCCGGCGACAACGCTGGCGGTCTGTTCGCTACAGTGGGCTACAAGTTCTAAGCTGCAGTTCCGGGAGGATGGTCTCCTCCCATCGTATGCAAAGGCGACAGGGCGGACCCTTGCGGGTCCGCCATTTTTCTTGAACATTCCGGAATGCGAGCGACCCTCAGTTTGTTGGCTGCGGCGGGCGGCGGTTATAATGCCTGTTGTGGACAGAGTCATCCTCATCACCAATGACGACGGGGTGCATTCCCGCGGCATCCTCGAGCTCAAGCAGGCCCTTCAGGATATGGGGGACGTCTATGTTGTCGCCCCGGACCGGGGCAGGAGCGCTTGCGGGCACGGAATTACCCTGCATAAGCCTCTGCGTCTTCACAGGGTGACTCTGGCCGACGGTTCGGAAGGGTGGTCTACATCCGGACTGCCTACCGACTGTGTCCACATCGGCATCGGCGCGGTCTGTCCGCAGCGTCCGGATCTGGTCTTCTCCGGCATCAATCTTGGTGCCAACCTGGGGTGGGAGCTCACCTACTCCGGCACGGTGGCAGGAGCCATGGAGGGGGCAGCCTTCGGAGTGCCTTCAGTAGCTATCTCCGTCACCACCTATGAAGACGGCGACGTGTTCGGTCCGTCGGCTCGCTTTGCGCGCAGACTGGCCGACATCCTTCTGGAGCGTCCCTTGCCGGAGGGCGCCTTTCTGAACGTCAACGTTCCGGCGCTCCCCGAGGAAGATATTGCCGGTGTGGCGGTCACCCGCCTCGGGATCCGGCGCTATCCGGGGCGCGTAGAGGCCCGCCGGGATCCCGTCGGCCGGACGTATTACTGGCTGGGTGGAGACGAACCGGAGGACGGGCTGGAAGAAGGCACGGACGTCCTTGCCGTCCGGGAGGGGTTCATCTCCGTCACTCCGGTCCATCTGGATCTCACGGCCCACTCTGCCATCGAGCACGTGCGGAGCTGGCCGCTTGAAGGTTGTCTGGCCGGAGCCGGCTCGCCGGCGGCGGACTAATTGCCGTTCAAAAAAGCGGCTCCAGGATCTCTCCCCTGATTCCCACCATCTTCACGTCAACAGGCACCTGCTTACCTGCGGCAAGCACAGCCTGTTTTGCCGCCTGAGCCAGCCCGAAGCAGCAGGGAACCTCCATGTGCAGAACTGTGATGGATCGGATGTCATTCATCTCGACGATGGCGGTCAGCTTCTGCAGATAGGCCCCGATGTCGTCGAATTTCGGACACCCGATCACCACCGCGCGTCCCCGCAGGAAGTCCGGGTGGAACGATGCCAGGGCGAAGGGCGCGCAGTCGGCGGCGATCAGCAGATGAGCATCCTGGAAGTACGGAGCCGCGGGGTTGACCAGGTTGATCTTGACGGGCCACTGGCGTAACTCGCTCGGAGCAGAGGTCGTACGGCCATCCTGCGCCGTGCGCGGCGTCGGAGCCCGGAAGTCCATCATCCGGGCTCCAGGGCATCCGCTATGGGCAGCCTGCGCGGCCACCGGCACCGGCGAATTCGCGGCGTGCGATTGAGCGTGATTGGCCGGCGAGATACCCTGTTCCTGCAGGCGCTGCCCGACGGCGGCTTCGTCGAACTCCTCGGCTTCGCGTTCCTCGATGGTTATGGCGCCCTGCGGGCAGTGCCCCAGGCAAGCCCCCAGTCCGTCGCAGTAGCGCTCGGACACCAGCTTCGCCTTCCCGTCCACAATGGCCAGTGCGCCTTCCACGCAGTTCGGGATGCATAGACCGCATCCGTCGCACTTGTCTTCGTCTATGCGGATGATCTTCCGCAGCGTCTTGACAGCCATCTTCCGTCAGGTCTCCTTTTTGCCGGGTCGGTGGAGAGAACGGGGCAGCAGACCCCGCCGTCAGTCCTATGATAGGCATCGTGGGGAAAGGGAGCCTTGACGGAGGTCAAGACCTCAAAAAGTTCTATCAGGAGCAAAAATGCTCAGCGGGCGGCCTCGGTCAGCCGTGAGATCTCGGCAGCCTTCTCGTCTGCGACGCGGGTGCTGAGGCCCACCCAGTAGCGCTCCGGATTGCGCAGGCGGCGCATCTCAGGTGTCAGCTCGGCGATCCGTTCCTGCGCGTAAGCTCTGATGGTATGGATGTCGGGACCGGGTGCAACCCGTCGCCCGTCGCGCAGGACGCACTGCAGCATCTCCACCGACTTCAGTTCCGGACCAAAGGTGCGGGTTCGGGCATACTCCACGCGGTTGTGAGAAACGCATGGCTTCCCCGCCGGAAGTTCCTCGTCCAGTGCCAGCAGCACATCACCGACAGGCGCCCCGTCCGCGCGGTAATACCGCACAACCCGCTTCGGTCCGGGGTCGGTGGTCTTCTCGATGTTAGAGGACACCTTCATCTTGCTGGTCATCCGGCCGTTCTCCGCCACCGCCACCAGCTTGTAGACGCCGCTCAGCGCAGGTTCGGAGCCTCCCGTGACCAGGTGGGTTCCCACGCCCCACGAGTTGATCCTGGCCCCCTGCCGTTTCAGGTCGGCGATCAACTCTTCGTCCAGATCATTGGACCCCACGATCAACGGATCCTCGAATCCCGCTTCCGTAAGGGTGCGGTGCGCCAGCTTGGAGAGATAGGCCAGGTCTCCGGAGTCCAGCCGCACGGCTGCCCTGCCTTCCCAGCCCTGTTTCCTTCGGGCCTGCAGCACGTCCAGCGCCGCAGGCAGTCCGTTCGCCGCGGTGTCGTAGGTGTCTATCAGCAACACGGGATTCCTGGGGAAGATGTCCAGATAGGCCTGGAACGCCGTCTTTTCGTCGGGATAGCTCATGATCCAGGAATGAGCCATTGTGCCGAGCACGGGGATGCCCAGCAGCTTGCCGGCGAGCACGTTGGAGGTGCCGCAGCACCCTCCGATGTAGGCCGCCCGGGAGGCGCTCAGCGCGCCGTCCGGGCCCTGAGCCCGCCGCAGGCCGAACTCGATGACCGGGTCTCCCTCCGCTGCGAAACAGACCCGCGCCGCCTTAGTGGCCACCAGTGTCTGGAAATTCAGGCGGTTCAGCAGGAGGGTCTCGATCAGCTGCGCCTCCGCGATCCCTCCGTGCACCCGCACGATCGGCTCGTGGGGGAACACCGGAGTACCTTCCGGCATAGCCCAGACTTCGCCACGGAAGCGGAACTCTGGCAGCCAGTCCAGGAATTCGTCCGGAAACGTCCCCAGCGAACGCAGCCATTCCACCGCGTCTGCTGAGAAATGCAGGTTCTCCAGATCGTCCAAAAGGTCTCCCAGGCCGGCGAAGACGCAAAAGCCGGTGTGGGAGGGAAGGGCGCGGAAGAAGTATTCAAAAACGGCCGGTGTATCCTGACGCCCGTGGTGGACGTATCCGGCCATCATGGTCAACTGGTAATAGTCTGTCAGCAAGGCCATCGCTTCCGGTGGCCAGATTCTGCGGTCCATACGGGTTGTCTCCTGCTTCTGCACAGTGAGAGAGGCTATCGGGTGCATTGTGGAGAAGAGGCCGCCGGAATGCAAGAGGGGAGGAGATCTTCTGGAGAAACTGCGACGTGCTGGAGTTCTGGGCGTTTCTGGTTGCGGGAGTAGCGATGACCGGTGACCCTCAAATGGCAGCCGGTGGGCGGCCGTCGGTTTTTCTGGACAGTGCTGAGGCTGCCCGTCTCCGGAAGGAGATCCGCATCCTGCCTTGGAAGCGCGACCTCTACGAGGGGACGGAGACCACCTCGCCCGTCTGGCGGCGCGTCGCCAAACCGGGGCCGGACGCGCGCCGCTGGCTGGAGAAGGACATCGTGATTCCAGCGCGCGGGGGGCACTTCCACCACTTCTTTTGCGAGTGCGGCAACGTGCTCACCTGGCCGAAGGATCTCCAGCCCTCTCCGGAGGGGTATGCCTGCACGGCTTGCGGCAGGGTGTACAAAGGGGAGCGCTACGACGCGGCCGTGCGCCGTGAGATGCATATGGCGCTCGCGCAGGGAGCCCTGAATCTCGGCCTGGCGTGGCAGGTGGAGCAGGATGAGCGCTTCGCGCGGAAGGCGGCGGAGATTCTCCGGAATTACGCAGCCGCCTATCCCGGCCCGCACACCGGCATCGTCGAGGGTGGCATCATCTACCAGTCGCTTTGCGAAAGCATGTGGGTCATCCCCCTTGCGGCGGCCTATGACCTTATTCTGGACAGCGGAGCGCTTACCGAGAAGGACCGCACGGATATCGAACAGAATCTGTTGCGTCCCTGCGCGAAAGGGCTGATGGCCTGCGGGACAGACGGCAACTGGGGCTCATGGCACCTTTCGGCTGTCGGGGTGGTGGGATATGCCATCCGCGATCGGGAGCTGATATCCTATGCGCTCCGATCCTTCCGGGATCAGATGGCAGATCAGCTCGGGGACGATGGTCTGTGGCCGGAGTCCGTCCACACGTATCATTTCTTTCCGCTGCAGGCGTTCCTGTATCTTGCGGAAGCGGCACGGCACAACGGGGAAGACCTTTATTCCCTGGAGGAGAGGCCGGGCAAGGGCCTGCGGGCGATGTTCCGCGCCCCGCTGGAGTATGCTTATCCAGACCTGCGCCTTCCGGCCATCAACGACGGATGGTGGGAGACGTGGCTGCCGGGCCAGTTCTACGAGCTGGCGTGGGCGCGGTACCGTGACCAGGCGTTCCGCTGGGTTGTCGAACAGCGCGCAAAAGCGGCAGGGCGGCTCGGTCTGTGGCCCCTGTTGTTCGGTGAGGACCTGCCCGCAGACGCTCCTGCCCCGCCACTGAGATCCCGCAACTTTCCGGTGCTCGGGATCGCGGCGCTCAGAGGTCCCGGAGGCAGCATGCTCACCTTCGACTATGGTCCTTTCCTCGGGCACGGGCAACTGGACAAGATGGGTGTCACTCTTCACGCCCGTGGAAAGCTCTGGGCGGCGGACTACGGGACGCCGGGTTACGGTTCGTCCATTCTGCCGTGGTATACCGGTACCGCGTCGCACAACACGGTCATGGTGGACGGATCGAATCAGGAACGGACCAGTGAGCGACGCCTGACCCTGTTCGCGGGTGGGCCGCAGTTGGAGGCCGCCGTCGCCGAAACGGAGGAAGCTTACCCGGGAGTTTTGCACCGGCGGAGCATCGTGCGCGCGGGGGATGGCTTTATCATTGTGGACGAGCTGCAATCCGGAAAACCGCGCACGTTCGACTGGCTCTTCCGCAGCGAGGGTGCCATGTCCGCTGTCACCAGTGGCCCTCCGGCGGAGTCCGAGCTTGTATTGGAGCACGTTGCAGTTGAGAAGTCCTTGCGTGTCAGTGGGCGGGTCTCGCTCTCCTGGCGCCAGGGTGAGGACGAACTCAGGCTAAATCTTTTCTGCGACGATACGGCGGACGTCTTCCTCGCACGATGCCCCGCAGAGACCGCGGCGCGCCAGGTTGAAATGATTGCGGTCCGGCGGACGGGTGTGCGGGCGCGTTTCGTGGCCGTTCTGACGCCAGTGTCCGTTGGAGAGGACCTGCGAGTCTCGATGTGTGGCGATGTTGTGCGCATCCGGCGAGGAAACGTGGAAGATGTCGTCACACTGGGGCCGGCACTCTCTTTAGAGCCGGCCACCGACGCCCGCTTCTCGCTTGTGCGCCTGGTCTCAGGCAGACCGTCGCTGGGAGCCCTTGTCCAGGGCTCTGTCCTGCGCTGGAGGGACCAGCTCCTGATCGAGGGACCTGTCCGCGGCTGGGCGCAGAAAACCATTGCTCCGGAGCCGTAAGCGGCTCCTTCACCGGAGGATATCCCTGCGAATGAAAACAGTGTATGACCTCGCCTCCCTTCAGTGGAGGGTGTCCGGCTGGATCCCGTATCTGTGGTCGCTGGACCGGACGATGGAAGTCGGCGCGTCGCCCAAAGCCGAGATTCCCGCTCTACCGGCGCGTGTGCCGGGTTCGGTGCAGCAGATATTGCGGGACAACGGTTTGCTGCCGGACTGGAACACAGGTTTGAATGCCCGCCAGTGCGAGTGGGTGGAGAACCGCCACTGGATCTATGAGGCTGAGATCCCTGCGGAGTGGCTCCAGCCTGGCAGTGTCATCCGGGTGCGGTGCGAAGGGCTGGACTACTGCGGCCGGGTGTTCCTGAACGAGTCCGAGGTGGGTTCGTTCCGGGGCAGCTTCATCCCCCACGTCTTCGACCTGACGCGGTACACCAGGGGCGGCCGGAACGTGCTGCGCATGATCTTTGACCACCCGCCGCGGTGGCTGGGGCAGTTCGGTTACACCTCCCGGATGACGGAATGGAAGACGCGCTTCAACTACACGTGGGACTGGACGGCGCGCCTGGTGCAGACGGGGATAACCGGCGGGATCTTTCTGGAGAGGGTGGACGGCGCCGAGTTCGCGGGCATCCGGTGCTGGACCGAGACGGACTCTCAAACTAAGACGGGTTGTGTGCGCATCCGCGGCGCGGCGCCGCGTGCAGCGGGCCTGACGGTGCGGGCTGTCCTGACCCGAGACGGGCGGCCCCGGGCGTCCGCAGAGTGCGACGGGTCGGAGCTTGCCGCCAGGGGGCTGGATATCGGGCCAGTGCCGGTGGATCTGTGGTGGCCGAACGGGCTGGGGGAGCAGCCGCTGTATACCCTGGAGGTCTCCTTGCTCAGCCCGGATGGGTCCGTCCATGATCGTCACGTCTGCCGCGTGGGATTCCGGGAAGTTTGCTGGGATTCGTGCGAGGGCGCTCCGCCGGAGGCGGACCCCTGGGTCTGTGTCGTCAACGGGATGCCTGTCTTCTTGCAGGGCGTCAACTGGACACCGGTCTTGCCTCTCTATGCAGATGTGTCGGAGGAACAGTATCGCCACCTTATCTCGCTGTACCGGGATATGGGGTGCAACATCTTGCGCGTATGGGGCGGGGCGGCGCTGGAGCGGGAGGAGTTTTACAACCTCTGCGACGAGGTGGGTCTGATGGTGTGGCAGGAGTTCCCGCTGTCTTCCTCTGGGCGGGAGAACCTGCCGCCATCCGATGATGAATCCATCAGGGCGCACGAGGAGATAGCGCGCTCCTACATAGCCCGCAGGCAGCATCATGCGTCTCTGCTTCTCTGGTGCGGGGGCAATGAACTGCAGACAGAGAGCGCTCCCTGCGACCTTTCTCACCCCCTGCTCAGGCGGCAGGGGCAGGTGGTCGCGGAGATGGATCCCGGACGGCGGTTTCTTCCCACCTCCGCCAGCGGGCCGCGTTTCTATGCCGATCCGGCCCAGTTTGGGACGGGAGTCCACTGGGATGTGCACGGCCCCTGGAAGACGGAAGGAAGTGTGGAGGACTGGCGCGCCTACTGGGAGTCGGACGACGCTTTGATGCGCTCAGAAGTAGGCGCTCCCGGGACCTCGCCGGCGGATATCATCCGGCAGTATGCCGGAGACTGCGACGTAATGCCCGCCACTCCGGCCAATCCACTCTGGCGTCGAACCTCCATCTGGTGGATCGAGTGGGACCGGTTCGTCCATGAGCACGGGAGGGAGCCGGAGTCACTGGAAGAGTATGTAGCCTGGAGTCAGCAGCGGCAGGCGGATCTTCTGCGGATCGCGGCGGAATGCTGCAAGCGCCGCTTCCCGCGCTGCGGAGGGTTTATCGTCTGGATGGGGCACGACTGCTTCCCCTGCACTGCCAACACGGCCATCATAGACTTCCACGGGAGGCCGAAGCCTGCCGCTCTGGCGCTGGCGGAGGTGTTCCGGGGCAACGGGGCGGAAGCGGAGGGTGGCTCTTGACAGCGGAGGCCCCTGCAGGATACTTACCTGTGCATACCGGCGGGGGCGGGCATTATTCTCCCGTGCCGGTCCGAGAGGCACACTGGCTTGAAGATCATCGTCACAGGCATATCCAACTCCGGCCGCCGCGAGTTCATGGAGGATTTCGAACGGCTCTGCAGGCGGAAAGGGGCCGATATTTCCTTCTTCGACATCGGCACCGTGATGAAGCAGACCGGCAAAGAGTCAGGGATAGACTTCACG
>CALCJH010000124.1 GCA_937967775.1 uncultured bacterium
GGAATGCCTGGTCCTCCAGCCTTCAACTTTCAACGTTCAAATCCTAACGCTGGTCTCTTGACTCTCGACGGGAATTACGGTGGTCGTCGAGTTGCGCGCCGCAGGCGCGCGAATCGACGACCACAACAGTCCCCGGGCGTCTCCGGAAACGCGGGAGCTGATGATTGAGGTATAGTGTGCAGAATGGCCGGCGGCGCAGCAGAATCCTCTGGGAATGCGCTCTACCGGACCCCGGGAGTCTACAACATTGAAGAAGCTGAAGAAGCTCAAGATCATCGCTGCCATCTGCGCACTCGCCGTTGCGGCCGGGCTGGCTGCCGGCTGCTCGCGCACTGATGAGAAGAAAGCAAAAGAAACTGCTCCGCCTGCGCCGAGTGTGTCTTCCCTGCTCACGGGCGAGGACTCCCGGACGCCATCGGCCACTCCCGAAGAGCCTCTGGCCGCCCCGGCGAAAGAGAATGACGGCGGCAACCCCTTCGTGCAGGCGCCCGCTACCCGGGGGGCGGAAGCTCTGAAGCCACCTGCAGGACCTCCACCCGCCGGGAGGCCAGGACCGGGGCAGTTGACTGCACCACCGGGATCCTCCGGCCCCGGACCAGCTGGCATCCCCATCGAGCGCGATACGGGAAAGGCTCTGAAGCAGGTGCGGCTTCCGCTTTATCCGGGCGCGAAGACGGAGGAAGGTGCGCTCCTTGGCGGCCCTCCGGGAGCGAAGCCGGGAACGTTCAAGGCAGCCATGTTGCGCATCAGCACGGCAGATTCCTTCGACAAAGTGGTGGGCTACTACCGGCAGAAGATGCCTGGCGCGCACACCGAAGAGACCAAACGCGAAGGTAAGCGCCAGGCGGTGATGGTGCTGCCGGACAAAAAGACCGGCGAATTCCAGATGGCTCAGGTCATCGAGACGGCTTCCCGCGTGCAGGTAGTGCTTTCACGGGCGAAGACCCCTCCGCCCCCGAAGCCCGAGGATCTCCCGTTCAAGGTGGATCGGGACACGGACGCGGCGTTGAAGCGTGTGGCGCTGCCCGTGTATCCGGGCGCGAAGGTGGAACTCGGAGCGACCGAAACCGACAAGAAAAACCCGGCCATCTCCCGGGCGGTGGTCGTGCTGGTTAGTGAGGATTCTCCCTCGAAGGTGCTGGAGTTTTACCGGAAAGAACTGCCCGGCGCCCGGGAAGATCAGCGCGAGATCGAAGGGGACAGAGTACACAGGCTCATTCAGCAGGATAGCTCGACCGGCGGAGGAGTCTCCGTGACGGTGGCGTCTGTCAACGGGGAGACGCGCTGCGCGCTTATGAAAGTGACCTTGCCGCCGAAGAAGCAGAAGGAGTAAGCGCTTGACGTCCGCATGGGCAGCCGCGTTTTTTGTCACGATGCTGGCGGTTCTGTCGGCATCGGGCTGCGCCGGGCCCGGTGACGCTCCCGGACGGAGCGGGAGCGACGGCGGATCCACCCGGGTGCGCGTGGAGGGACCGGGCGCTGATGCCGCAGTGCAGATCTGCCCCGCCGAGGTTGCCGAGCGTGTGAAGACTCCAGTTTATCCGGGAGCCAGCCAGGTGGAGGGATCCGGCAGAATGATGCGTGAGCAGGACCGGGGAGGGTGTTCCTACAGCATCCGCTACCGCACATCGGATCCTTTCCCGCAGGTGCGGAGCTGGTATGAAAAGAAGCTGGGCCGCCGCGCCGTGTCTGCCTCCGTGGCGGGCATCCGGGCGGCGGTGGTAGCCTCCCGCCAGGAGGCGGATGGCTCGGTGGAATCAGTCATGATCACGCAGAAAAACGGATCCGAAAGCGTTTCCATCACGCTGAACCGTTTTGAGCCGGGAGACAAGAGATAGCAGATGTCTGAAGCACAATCTGCAGGCCGGGAGAATAACGTCTGCCCCGTTGCGAGCACGGGTGTGTTCAGCTGCATCTCACGCCTGCTGCTGTCGCACGACAGAAGCCTGAACGACATTCTGGACGCCATCCTGGTGGAAGCGATGAAGGCCGTGGAGGCCGACCGGGCGTTCATCGCGCTGGCGGATTTCGAGCACGGTGAGCTGGCGGTCCGCTTCACGGCGGGTGAGGGCTGGAACGAACAGAACACCGCGCTGCGCCTGAAGGTATCTCAAAAGACCGGAAAGGGCATCACCAGCCACGTAGCCGCCACCGGGCGGCCATACCGCACCGGTGACGTCACCACCGACCCCTACTACATCAGCCATTTCGATGATGTGCGCAGTGAGGTGGCCGTCCCGGTGGTAAACGCACACGGGCGGGTGGAGGGCGTCATCAATATGGAGAGCGCGCGGCCGGACGCGTTCTCCGAGCAGCACGAGGAGTTCCTGCTGGCGGTGGCCAACCTGGTGGCCCTGCGCATCCTGGCGGACCAGCAGGAGAAGCGCCAGGCCGCCCTGGTGTCGCTGGGAAGGGAGCTTGCCCGGTTCTCCCGGTCGGCAGACGTTTTCCGGAAGGTGATGGATCTGGTGGCCAGCGCTATCAGCTTTCAGGACTGTAGCATCTTCCTGTTGAACCCGGAAGAGAATGTGCTGGTGCTGGAGGCTTCGCGCGGACGGCTGGGAGAGCAGGTGCATCAGGCGCGGTACCGCGTGGGAGAGGGTATCACGGGCTGGGTGGCCCAAAACGGCAAGCCTGTGCGCACCAGGGATCCTCGCAACGACCCGCGCTGGAGGGGACTGCACGAGGAGCTTGCCCCCGAGACGGTGGGCGGGCTGATCGCGGTACCCATCATGGGGTATGACCGGGTGCTGGGTGTCTTCAGAGTCCTGCGCAGACGCAGCGAGTACGCCTGGGTGCCCAACGATTTCACGCAGGACGATGAGGATTTCATCGTCGCGACGGCGAGCATTCTGGGCGCCGTGCTGGACAGCTTCGAGTTGGTAAAGCGGGTCATCGCCGCGGAGAGGATGGCCGCCTGGGGCGAGATGAGCGCGCGCTCGGCGCATATGATCGGGAACCGAGTCTTCGCCATCAAAGGCGACCTGAACGAGTTGCGCCATCTCAGCCGCCAGGAGTGCTCGGCGGAGAAGCTGGCGCCGGTCATCGAGAGCCTGGAGAAGGGTATCTTCCGGCTGGAGGAGATCCTGGCGGAGTTCCGGGAGTTCGTGGTGGCAACCAAGCTGAACACGAACCCGGTCTCTCTGAACGAGTTGCTGGAAGAGGCGGTGCGGGAGTCCTTCCCGCGCAACAGCAGCGTGCGGCTGGAGCTGGATCTGCACCCGGATCTGCCTTTGGTGGAGGCTGACACCTCGAAGCTGCGCAGGTGCTTTTCGGAGCTGGTGGAGAACAGCATCAACTTCCAGCAGGAGGGTGGTGTGCTGCGCGTCTCCACCGAGCCCGTTGACTCCGAACAAGACCGCATCCGCATCGTATTCGAAGACAGGGGACCGGGCATCCCGGAGGAGAACAAAAAACTGATCTTCCGTCCTTTCTTCTCCACACGGTCCAAGGGGATGGGACTGGGGCTTTCGATCGTCAAGGGCATCATAGACGCTCACCGAGGCACCATCCGCGAAACGGGCGAGGAGGGCGAGGGAGCACGGTTCGAGATCATCCTGCCCGCCATCACGGACACGCCGGACGCTGCGGAGACGAAGGCGGAGCGAAGCGACCAGACAGGAGACTGACAACCATTGCGAATCCTTGTGGTGGATGACGAAGAGGCCGTCCGCACGGCGGTGCGGCGCAGGTTGGAGCGTGAAGGGCATACGGTGGACGAGGCCGAGAACGAAGCGGACGCGGCGGCCAAGATCCAGGCCAGCAACCCGTCCTATGACATCGTGGTCACCGACATGGTGATGAACAGCGAACAGGGCGGTGTGGAGGTACTGAAGTCCGCCGTCGGACGCGACATTTTCACCGAAGTGATCGTCCTGACCGCGTATGGCAATGTGGCGAACGCGGTGGAGTGCATGAAGCTCGGCGCGTTCGACTACGTGGAAAAGAACATCCCCGGCGTGGATGTCTACGACCTGCTGGCCATGAAGGTGGAACAGGCCCTGCAGCGAAGGCGGGCGGCGCTGGCCACGCTGCGCCGCGCGGACCAGATCCTGAAGGTGACATCTCGTTCTGCGGAGTGACCGGCCGGTCTGCCCCTGGGAGGCGCGCCGGCAGCCTACGCTTCGATGCGCATACGAAGCTGCAACTGCCGCGCCAGCGTCTCCTGAGAGATGGTGCCTATCAGCAGGCCGTCCTCGACCACGAGGAGAGGCACATTCGCGGGACGCCTGACGCCAGAGAGCGCTTCCCAGGCGTCCTGAGAAGGGGAAACGTAGAGCTCGGGCTGAACAGCAGACATAACGGCGGATACGGGCGTGTCATCCCATCGCTCCTGAGGGACAGCGCGAAGCGAGGCCACACTGACCATCCCCAGAACGCGGCCTTCCTCCACCACTGGCAGCACTTCGGCCGGCTGGCGCAGGAAGTACTCGTGCACCGCCTCCCGGATATTCACGCCGGGGGGCAGCAGCACTGGCGAGCGGTCCATCAGGTCGCGCACGGTAAGACCGCGCATAACCCGGCGCCACTGGGTCTGATGCAGGGCGATCTGCGCTGCGTTCTGCAGGAACAGCCCGATGAACACGTACCAGATGCCTCCCCAGTCCCCCATAAGGAAACGCGAGACTCCCAGGAGAACCAGGCCCCATCCCGCCGCCTGACCCAGCCAGGCCGCCGTCCGGGTGGCTTTCTGCAGGCTGCCCGTCCACATCCAGAGGATGGCTCTCAGCGCACGACCGCCGTCGCTGGGAAAAGCGGGGACCAGGTTGAACAGGGCCACCACGATGTTTGCGATGGCGAGATACCGGGCCAGCTCGCTCCACAGCGCGGGAAGGATCTGCGCTCCCCACACCAGCCAGAAGAAGATGGCCGCCGCGATGCTGAAGGCCGGCCCGGCCAGGGCCATGCGCAGCTCATCGGAAGGACGGTCCGGCTCCATCTTCATCCGGGCGACCCCTCCGAAGATGAACAGGGTGATTCCCGCGATGGGGATTCCTCTGCGGCGGGCCACCCAGCAGTGGGCCAGCTCGTGGCCCAGCAGGCTGGCAAAGAAGAGCAGCCCGCCTGCCACCCCGGCGACCATAAGCGTTGCCGGGCTGGCCGCGTCTGGAACCAGCTGCAGCAGCAACCCGTCTCGAATGGCCCAGGCAACCAGGAAAAACACCACGAACCAGGACCAGTCTATCTCGATGGGAAACCCCAGTATCCTGCCAAGCCTTACGCTCAAAGTCCTGTACTCGACTGACTCTCGGCTCCGGGCTGCTGGAGCGCCGGCGCTCCGATGCGTGACTCCCGCTGAATGCTACTGGAAAGTGGCCGGACCCGCAAGCCTGGACTGGAAAGGCGAGGCCCCGGCCGCAAGAAGGCAGGCAGGGAATGGCGCGGGCGTGTCGAAGATGTTGTCGTGGCCATGACATTCCGCGAACGCACAATCAAGATCTTCCGCCACGAGCCGGTGGACAACATCGTCTACCAGCCGCGCATCGAGCACTGGTATAACTACAACAAGCGGCAGGGCACGTTGCCCCCACCCTACGACCGGATGGAGTTGCTGGAGGTTTATGACTATCTTGGCTGCTCTATCCGCCCGTATCACTATTTCAATGACTGTCTGAAGATCGAGGAGCACCCCGAAGTACGGACGGAGGTGCGGCCCACCCACGACGGGCACATCGTCTTCACCATAACCCCTGTGGGGGCGCTGGTCCGGCGGGTGGAGGTCAGCGAGCTGGCGCGCCACACCGTGGAATACCCGGTGAAGTCAGCCGAAGACGTGGACGTTCTGGAGTGGATGCTTCGCAACCGGACGGTCTGGTTCGATATGGATCTGTTCCGCCAAATGGACGAGATGGTGGGAGATCGGGCTGCCCCGATGATCTATCTTCCCCGCGTCAATATGCAGCGGATCCTGATCGAACTGGTGGGATGGGAGAATGCCCTCTTCATGCTGGCAGACGACCGTCCACTGCTGGAACGCCTGGTGCGGATCATTGACGAGACGGACGAGACGTGGCTGCAGGTGGTGCTGAACTGCCCGATCGAGATCTTCAACTTCGGCGACAACATCGACGAGTATCTGCTGTCGCCGCCGCTGTTCGAGGAGTTCGTTCTGCCGGTATATCAGGACCGCGCCCGGCGCTTCCGGGATCGCGGGAAGTTCACGCATTCGCACTTCGACGGCAACGTGAAGCATCTGCTGAAGTATCTGCAGGTCTCCGGGCTGGACGGCTTCGAGGCGTTGACGCCACAGCCGCAGGGCGACCTCACAATAGAGGAGATGAAGGAGGCGCTGGGGGACAATCTGATTCTGCTGGACGGGATTCCGATGACCGCGTTTTTGCCCTCCACCCCGGTCGAGGAGTTCGAGCGGCAGACCCGTGAGATCATCGAGACGTTCTCTCCCAATCTCATTCTGGGCATTTCCGACGAGCCTTCTCCCGTCTGCGACATCGAACGAGTGCGCCGGGCGGGGGAGATAATGGAAGAGTACGCGCGGTGACCACGCTGGCCCGGCTGAGCGGCGAACATTCGTGGGGCCGACTGGTTGCGATCGGGCTTGCTGTGGGTCTGCTGGCCGGCCTGATGGGCGTAGGCGGCGGGGTGCTGATGGTCCCGGCGATGGTTTATCTGCTGGGGTACTCTCAGCACGAGGCGCACGGCACGTCGTTGACCATCATGGTGCTTCTGGCCGCGGTTGCCGCAGCGTCCTACGGTATTCTGGGGTCCGTGAACTGGCTGGTGGCCGCCACGCTCATCCCGGGCGGGATGCTTGGAGCGGTCGCCGGAGCTCGTGCCTCCCGTCATCTGCCCGCTCTGCGGCTCAAGGCGATATTCTCCGTGTTCGTGCTGGCCACAGGGATCCGGATGATCGTGAGCGGCAACGGCGCACCGGGCGCCGCTCTTCTGGACGGGGCAGGAGCCGCTTTTGCCGGGCTGGGAACCGGGCTTCTGAGCGGCTTTCTGGCAGGGCTGCTGGGGATCGGAGGAGGTATCGTAATGATCCCCGTTATGGTGCTTCTGCTGGGCATCACACAGCAGACCGCCCAGGGCACGTCGCTGGTTGCCATCGTTCCCACAGCCCTCTCCGGCGCCCGCACCCATTACCGGCTGGGACACGTGGATCTCGGCGGGGCAGCCGGACTTGCGCTGGGAGGCATTCCGGGCAGCATCGCCGGAAGCCGGATTGCAAACGCACTAAATGCCGGCACGCTTCGGGGCGTGTTCGGCGGATTCTTGCTGGTGATGTCTGTGATGATGCTGCTTCAAACAAAGTGGGCTTTCAGGAAAAAGCCGGCGGAAACGCCCGCAGGAGAAGAGGAGCTGGTTCTGTAAGATAGTTTTGTTCTTCGGCCCGCCGCAGAAGCAACGACGGCGTGGCCAGCTTCCCGTCCCGGGGCGCGGCGAAGCGCGGTGGAGGAAAGGAAGTGACGGAATGATCAGCTTTGTCCGGATCCGCTGGATGGTTGCGCTGATCTGCGCGGCGGCAAGCATCGCCCTGCCCGCCGGAGCCGCGGAGAACGCGGATGGCCTGCTGCAGCTTGTCCCGAAAGACTGGCCGGTGCTCATCCGCGTAGACGCCAGTGACAACACCGCCAGCGGAGCCTATCTGAAGAGGCAGCAGAGCGGGCAGGACGCGGCCCGCATCGCCGAGTGGAACTCCGCATTCAATACAGGCATCGCGCGTCTGATGGCCGCCCTGGGTCTGGACGTGGACCCGGACGGAAAGCTGCTGGGCTGGGTGGGCGAACGAGCCGTGATGGCAATGGATCCTCGTGAGCTGCTGAACGCTCCGTCGGCCGCAGGAGAGGCGACGCCCGTCCCGGGAATGCTGCTGGCGCTCGAATGCCGGGACCGTCAGAAGGCGGAGCGCGAGCTGCTGGAGCTGGTGGGTTCGGTCATCCGCGACAGCGACCCTTCCGTTCGAGAGATCGGCGGTGCGACGGTTTTTGTCTGGAGGATGCAGGCCGGCGAGCAGATACTGCGCCCCGCCTACGCCGTGGGGGATGGCGTCGTGCTGATGGCGGACAGCGAGGATCGCCTCCGTGAGGTTCTGGAATCAGCTCAAGAGGGGCCGTCGCCCGCACTGCTTGAAAAACTGGCGCTGCACCGGGACGATCTGGTGGCCTTCGCGGTGGACCTGAGCCCTGTAATGCGGAAGCTGATGCCTCAGCAGGAAGCCGGCGGGGAGCAGGATTTCCTGGCGGCGATGTTCGGGATGATGGCCATGCGCGCCGGAGTCCACGGGGGACTCAGCGTATCTGACGAAGGAATGGTGATGAACGTTCAGGGCGACATTCCTCCTGTGCTGATGGGAATGCTCGGCCCGATGATGGGCGGCGCGCCATCCTCGAAAGACATAGCAACCCTGCTGCCCGCCAATACCCTGGCGATGGTCAGCACCGGCTCACCCGGCCTCCTGAAACCGATGATGGAACGCCTGACCGGGGAGATTCTGCAGGAAGGGGGGCCGGACGATGTCCGTGCGGCCGTGCAGATGCTCTCGCTGATGGAAGAGGGATCGGCCGGGCTCGCGCTGACAGGCATCATCCCCCGTCCGAACTACGTGCTGATCTGCGATGCCGGAGACCCCGCCGCGGCGTCTGCAATGCTGACGAAGTTCCGGGAATCCCTGCCCGGTGCCGGGATGCGCGCCGCCCGGGAACCGCAGGCGCTGCGCGGCGAGACCTATCGCATCTCGCACGCAGAGGACGGGCGGACGGCCGGCTTTGCAGGTTTGCGGGAAAGCGCTGTGTTCTTTGCTTCCGACTGGCGCAGCGCGCAGAAGCTCGCGGCGGTGACACCGGCCACGTGTCTGGCGGCGAAACCGTCCTATGCCGACTTGCGCACGCTTCTAGGCGGCCCGCGGATGGCGGATGTCTGGGTGAGCCTGGATGCCGTCAGCGCGCTCGGGTGGCTCTATGACAGCCTGGGAATGTCCGAACTGGCAGCCATCCGGATGATGACGGACGCCCTGAAAGCGACGCGGGGCATAGGTATGTCCGCCGGGCTCGCCGAGGGAGGGGCGGAAATGCGGATGGCCCTGCGCACGAAGGTGGGTCCGCAGGCTCCTGGACTGTCGGCATATATGGGAGCGCTGATGGGAGCTCTGACGGCAGGGATCGTCGGACTCTCCGAGACGGCCGACACCGGCGGCGAGGAACAGACCGGCTTCGATGCCGCCCAGGACAGTCTGGAGTGCTTGACGGAGCTTGCCGCGGCGCTGAAATCCTATGCGCAGGAACATGATGGACATCTGCCGGATGCAGCCGGCTGGAAGGACGCCCTTCAGCCGTATGTGGACACTCCGATGACCTTCGTCAGCGGCTTCGAAGGGTTCGTTTTCT
>CALCJH010000125.1 GCA_937967775.1 uncultured bacterium
CACCAGCACCGGCTCCGCGAAGATCTCCAGCAATCCCAACCCGAAGCCGGCCGCCTCCACACCGATCCTCTCGAAGATGCCCGTGAACGCCGCAAGCGCTGCGGCCGCCCTCTCCAGCCACTCATCTTCACCCGTCAGGCGAGCCAGACGGGCGAAGAGAACGGCGACATTGACGTTGTCCTCGTAACAACGGTCGAGGAGGCTCAGCCTGCGCAGCCCGCAGGGGTCGGCGGAGTCAAGGTAGCCCTGCCGCCCTGCCTCCCTCAGCTCGTCGTGGATCCGACGGCAAAGCGCAGCGGCAGTCTGCAGGAACCTGGCCTCGCCGGTAACCTGATACACCTCCAGACACGCCAGAGCCAGAGCAGCCTGATCCTGCAGCAGGCCCGGTACGTGCAGCTGGCCGTCTTCCAGATAGTGAAACGCGAACCCGCCCGGCGGGCACGCCTTCTGGAGCAGCGCATCTACCGTCCGCACTCCCATCTCAACCCAAGAGTCCTCGCCCATCATTCCGCCCGCCACCATCAATGCCCTCGCCATCTCGGCGTTGGCGTCGGTGAAGACCGTGCGGTCCACGTCGGCGGAGCGCAGATATCCGCGCCCTCCTTCCAGCGTGTGCAGACTTTCCACGTCCGACGCTTGAGCAGCGGCGAACAGTCCTGCCGCCGGGTCATAGAGCCAGTCCCGGCAGTATTCCAGGGTCCCCTCGGCAGCTTCGCGATATTCGATCTCACCTGTCAGGCGATGCAACCACGCGTTCAACCGTAGATGCCAAGCCTGGTCAGCCAGAAGCTTTTCCATGGACGGAGCGGACCAGTCAGCCGTGAGGGAGCACCGGAAATAGCCGCCGTAATCCAAGTCGTAGAGCCCATTCTGGGTCATGGCATCCACTGCATCGGCGGCAAGCTGGCGGAGCCGGTCATCCCGGAGCCGCAGCGACAGGTGAAGCAGAAGCTCGATGGCCGAAAACCGCGGATACTTCGGAGCCCCGCCGAATCCTCCCTGATCGCGGTCGGCCGACTCGCGGACCATATTCAGAACGCGCGTGAGCATCCACGGGCTGGGCTTGCGGGCCGGGTCGGAGCGCGCCGCAAGCTGCGCCTCGCGCGCACGCTCCATCTCGATCAGGCGGCGGCGCACCTCGCCACTCTTCTCACGCATCATCTGCCGCACATTTCTGACGGCGTTCAACAGCACATCCGGGGGCATAAAGGTGGAGCCCGCGATCGGCCCGGCGTCCGGTGTCAAGAAGACCAGCGAGGGCCAGGCACCCATCCGGAAACGGCGGTCTATGTCGGGCCGGCGTGCCGCATCCACGCGTGCGCAGAGGAAACCGTCTGCAAGGGCTTCCGCCACGCGGGCATCGGTCCAGACTTCCCGGTCCATCAGGCGGGAGAGCGGGCACCAGCGCTGCTCCAGCAGGAGGAAGACAATCTTTCCCGTCTCCTCCGCCTCACGGAACACATCAGCCGACCACTCGCACCAGATCACTCCATCCGCCATTGCCCGCATCCTCCGTTCACCGCCGCGCATGTATTCCACCCGGCACCTTTAGTCCTCGCCACTGCAACCAGGCTCCGGCAAACACCAGCAGCATGCCCACCAGGAAAACCCAGCGCACATCCCGGCCCGAATGTTGCAACCCCTGGGCCATCACCGCCCCGACGAAAGGAGCCACACATCCACGCAGTCCCAGGAGCAGGCTATGGACCCCCTGATACCTGGCAGTGGTTTCCGGCGTGGAGAAGTGCATAACGCTGTTGAAGTATGAGAGCTCTATGCCGGCGTAGACCACCCCGTTCACCAGCGCCATTGGCAGCAGCATCCAGACGTCGGTGGCGATGATGTGATTCAGCGGCATCACGGCGCCCAGCAGCGTGTTCACCAGTACCACGCGCAGCGGGCTCACCCGGTCCACTATTCTGCCCCAGAACACATAGGACAGCATCCAGACCACCTGCGTCACGATGTTCAGGGTGGCAAGCTGCGCCGATGTGATCTTCAACACGTCCACCTGATAGATGGTGCAGACCGGCACGCTCATCAGGTTACCGAATCCGTAGACGAACACGGCAAGTGAGAACCATCGGAAGGCCGGATCCTCTTTCAGCAGGCGCAGAGCTCCCAGCGTATGCCGGACGACATCACCCTCCGTGGCAGCGGCCGCCCCGCCCGGGATCCTGATGCGGGAATAGATGAACATCGCCACCAGCCCCAGCGGCGCATAGGCCAAGAACACCCAGCGATAGGAGAAGCGCTCAATGAGCACGCCGGCGACGAGCGTAGAGAAAATCATCCCTCCCAGAAGGAGGAATCGCGAATAACTGAGAAGCCGGCCGACCCATTCCAGCGGATAAATCTGGCGCAGGACGGTGGCGGCCAGGGGGGCGGACACTGCGCCAATACACTGAACGGCGAACACCACCCAGGCAAACGCCACACTTCCGTGAACGAAGGAGGCGGCCACCATCGTGGATCTGGCAACAGTATGCGCAAGCGCCACAGCTCGGACCGGATGTCCACGGTCCAGCAAATGCGAGAGGGGCAGAGCGATGAGATTGCCCACGAAGGGGGCCGCGGTCATGAGGCCGAGCTCAAAGCCGCCGGCCTGCAGCCGGTCCCGCGCGATGAAGGCCGTGAACGGGAAGATGCCGCCAGCCCACAGCCCGGACAGAAATGCCGCCCAGGCATCCAGCCTGAAATTGGGCCGCGCCCTCCAGGGCACGAGGTTGTCGAACCGCATTACACTCTACCCGCACAGTGTAGCACGCATCGCCCCGTCCGCGGGCGATGCAGAACAAAACGGGGGCGGCGCCAGCCGCCCCCGTCCGGCTCCTACCCTAACCTGATAGCCTAAAACTGCACGACACGCAGGCGCTCGATGCCTTCGAGAGAGGCCAGCTCCTTCACGACCTCCAGAGGGACAGGATCATCCACGGAAAGGATCATCACTGCCTGCTTCCCGCGCTCCTCGCGCCCGAGGTGCATTCCGGCAATATTGATGCCCGCCTTCCCGAGCACTGCGCCGAACTTGCCGATGATACCAGGCTTGTCCACGTGAGAGGAGAAAATGACGATCCCCTGCGGGACCACGTCTATCCCGAAGCCGTCTATCTGCGTGATCCGGATGTCGCTCTTGCCGAACACCGTTCCACTCAGCCTGCGCTCTTCGGTGTCGGTGACGAACCGGATGGTCATCAGGTCCTGATATTCCTCATGAGCCCCGGCCTTCGCTTCGGTTACCTTGATGCCCCGGCTCTCCGCCAGCATTGGAGCGTTCACGTAGTTGACGTTCTCGGTGCAGAACGGCTGCAGGAAGCCCACCAGGGCAGCCCGGGTCACAGGTCCCACGTCGGATTCGGCGATGGAGCCGTAGTAGGTGATCTCCACGGAACGCGCCGCGCCGTCGGTAATGCAGCTCGCCAGCGTGCCCATCGCCTGCGCGAGTCTCATATACGGCTCAACGATCCCCAGATCCTCCAGGCTGAGAGCCGGCATGTTCACCGCACTGCGGGCAGGCTTCCCGGACAGCACGTCCACGATCTGCTCCGCCACGTCAATGGCCACGTTGATCTGGGCCTCCTCTGTAGAAGCGCCAAGATGGGGCGTGGCCACCACCTGCTTCATCGAAAGCAGGGGATGATCCGCGGGAGGCGGCTCCTGCTCGAACACGTCCACGGCCGCCGCTGCCACCTTGCCCGACTCCAGCGCCCGGACCAGCGCCATCTCGTCGATAATGCCACCCCTCGCGCAGTTGACGATGCGCACACCATCCTTCATCCGGGCAAACTGATCATCCGAGATCATTCCCGCAGTCTGAGGATTCTTCGGAAGGTGCAGGGTAATGAAGTCGCTCTTGCTGATCAACTCATCAAGCTCCACCAGCCGGATACCGGCCCGCGCGGCCGTCTCCGCAGACTGGAAGGGATCGTAGGCAAGAACCTCCATCTCGAAGCCGAGAGCCCGTCGGGCGACCTCCCGACCGATCTTGCCTAGCCCGATGACCCCCAGCACCTTTTTGTAAAGTTCCACCCCAGTGAACTGCTTGCGCTTCCATTCCCCATTCTTCAGCGAGACGACGGCAGCTGGGATGTTGCGCGCCATCGCAAGCATCAGAGCCATGGTTAGTTCGGCCGCCGCGATGGTGTTTCCCCCCGGAGAGTTTACAACAAGGATGCCGTGCCTTGTGGCGGTGGGGACGTCAATATTGTCCACCCCCACCCCGGCCCGGCCGATGATCTTCAGCTTTTTTGCGGCTTCGATGACATCCGCCGTGACCTTGGTCTCGCTGCGTACCGCCAGAGCGTCATACTCCCCGATGATGGAGATGAGCTCCTCCTTGCTGAGACCGGTCTTGACGTCCACCTCACCGCACTGCTCAAGGATCTTGATCCCTTCAGCAGCAATCGGGTCGCTCACAAGGATCTTTGCCATCTGCTATGAACCCTCCAGACAAGTGATCTGACAATTCCTGCCCGGCCGCGGCGGCCTTGCCTCGGCAACAGGCGTTCGCCGGCCGCCCTTATCGCCCCCGGAGCCCGGCCGGACGCGGTACAACGCTTCTTACACGCGCAACCCGGCTCCGCCTGCCAGAATTGCCGGCCGATCTGCTAGATATCCACTTCCAGTTCCAGCCCGTCATGGGCCAGACGGACTCCGGGAGGCAAGCGCTCTTCGGTCTCCCGATGTCCCAGATCGTGGGCGATGTGGGTGAAATAGGTCCTGCGCGGCCGGATGACGCCGAGAAGATCCAGCGCTTCTGACACGGAAAGATGGGTGGGATGCTCCCTCCAGCGC
>CALCJH010000126.1 GCA_937967775.1 uncultured bacterium
GGAATGTCCATTCCTGTCATAGAGGTCGCGTCACCCTTTGAACCAGCCATCAAAGCGCCTTCCTCCCGTTCCTGTTCGGACAGGCGCGCGCAAGTCTGAGACCGATCGCGCTTCTCACCCGTCCCGGACGATGTGGCCCGCAGCTCACGGCAGGGGCTGCGCTCCCCACCCGGTCTTGGGGCGGGAAACTGGCATGCCCGGCTGTTCGAGACTCGCGAGTCCATATAGGTGTTTCCATAAGCCAGGCCGGCGGCAATCAGGATACTTGCCAGGTTTTCCCCGGGACAGCCCTCTGGCACCACAGCGAACGGATGAGGCAGGCCGGCCCGTCCCTGATGGTGTAGACTTCAGGAAGCGTATTCGTAGCGAGAGGAGGCACCCGCACGATGATATTCCGCAAGAAAGGCGGCGAAGAAGGGACGGGACAGACCGGCACCATCACCCCCGAGACCGTCCTTGAGGCGCTGAAGAATGTGAAGGATCCGGAGATCGGGCGCCCGCTGGTGGAACTTGGCATGATTCGCGACGTGCGGGTCTGTGGGGGCCAGGTGGCGTTCGAGGTGCAACTGACCACGCCGGCCTGTCCGCTGAAGGCCACGATCGAGCAGGACTGCCGGAAAGCCGTTTTGAGCATCCCAGGCGTGGAGCAGGTGAACATCGAATGGTCCAGCCGGGTGCCCCAGGGCCGCAGGCGGGAGCAGCAGCCCGTGCCAGGCGTCAAGCACATCATCGCTGTGGCCAGCGGCAAGGGCGGCGTGGGGAAGTCCACAGTGGCCGTGAACCTGGCGGTGGCGCTCGCCTCCTCCGGAGCGAAGGCGGGGCTGCTGGACGCGGACATATACGGGCCAAGCATCCCCCTGATGCTCGATATCCAGCAAACCCCTATGCTGGTGAAGGTGAGAGACCCTGAAACGGGAGAAGACGTCCAACGTATGGCGGCGCCCGAGAAGTTCGGGCTCAAGCTGATGTCGCTGGGGTTCCTGGCGGACACCGATACTCCCGTCATCTGGCGGGGGCCGATGGTGGCGAGCGCCGTTCGGCAGATGCTGACCGAAACGGACTGGGGAGAGCTGGACTACCTGGTGGTGGACCTGCCTCCCGGTACAGGAGACGCGCAGCTCAGTCTTGCGCAGATCGTTCCTCTGACCGGGGTGGTCATTGTGATGACCCCTCAGGACGTGGCGCTGACAATCGCCACCAAGGCCCTTCGGATGTTCGAGCATCTTAACACGCCGCTGCTGGGCATTGTGGAGAACATGGCGACCTTCGTCTGCCCGAACTGCGGGGAGGAGTCCGAGATTTTCGGACACACGGGAGCCGGACAGAGGGCCGCGGAAGAAATGGGCGTGCGGTTCCTGGGCCGAATCCCGCTGGATCCGCGGATCGTCACCGACTCCGACGCCGGGATCCCGACCTTCATCCGCGATCCTGAAAGCCGTCCGGGCCAGGCATACGCGAGCATCGCCTCGCAGGTGGCCGCGGAGATCAGTGTGCAGACGCTGACCGGGCCCAGGCCGTCCCGGCGGCCTGCGGACGCCGCAACAGGGCCGCGATAGAGCGGCTGCAGCCGAAAGGAAGGACCGATGAGCCGACGAGTTCTGATGATGGCGGCACTGACGGCCGCCGTTTCGCTGGCGATAGGAGCGATCAGTGCGCTGCGCTGCGAGGCGGAGGCCGCGCCAAAGCGCGTGCTGGTGGTCTCTTACACCGCGGGGTTCCGCCACAGCGCGATCCCCCTGGGCGAGAAGATCCTGCTGAAGCTGTCTCAGGAAGACCGCGATTTCAATGTGACCTTCTGCCGCACCGCCGAGGACGTGAAGCGTCTGATGTCACCCGAGGCGCTGCGGCGTTTCGATGCGGTGGTCTTCAACAATACCACCGGGAATCTGGGCATCCCGGACCTGCAGGCGTTCCTGAACTGGATCCGGGAGGGCAAGGGGTTCGTGGGCATCCACGCGGCGACAGACACCTATCATCCCGAGCAGATCGGCGGAGACCGCAGTTACATTGATATGGTGGGCGGGCAGTTCAAGACGCACGGCGCTCAGGCCACTGTGGACATCATAGTGGAGGATCGCGAGCATCCGTCCACTCGGCACTTGGGGCCGGTCTGGAAGGTAAAGGACGAGATCTACGAGTTCAGGGAGAACAACCGGGACAAGCTGCACGTCCTGATGGCGCTGGATCGGCACCCTGACGACGGTCACCCCGAGGCGGGGCAGCCCGGCGACTATCTGATCGCCTGGTGCCGCAACTACGGCAAGGGCCGGGTCTTCTACACCGCCCTTGGTCACCGGGACGATGTCTGGGAGAGCGCGGAATTCCAGAAGCACCTGGTGGGCGGCATCCGCTGGGCGGTGGGGCTGGAGGGCGGCCCGGCCAGGAAGTAAGAACCGAAGAGAACCATCGAATGCGGGAGGCCCGTCCGGATGGACGGGCCTCCTTTCCTGTCAGAGTTGGTGCGTAGATGCAGACTTCTAGACGGCCGCTACAGGGCCTCCACCGTCACGGCGATGAGCAGCGGGCGCACCGCGCCGGACGCGGACCGGCTGGACACAATGCCCGTTACCGTGACAAACTGCCCGGCGGAAACGGCCGGAGGACCGGAGGTCCGGACGCGCAGGCCAGTTTTCCCGGAGCCATCCTGCAGGGCGCTGCCGTCGTCGAAATAGAACCCGTCGCTCTCCACCGAGGTCACGCGTCCCACGGAACGCACCAGTAGGCCGATGTTGTTCAACCCCTGTCCGTCCGTGACGCCCGGCGTGAACTCGTTTAGCGGGGCGCCTCCCGCGCGGGAATGCACGATGGAAACCGGAACGATCGCCGGCGCCTCACCCAGTACCTCAACCCGACAGTCCACGAGCGCCCGTTCAATGCCTCCCAGCAGAGTCAGCCTCCCGAAGAGGTCCACGGACTGCGCCGGCGACACCGGCTCGGAGCTAACGACGCGGATGCCGGACGCCCGGTCCGGATCCTGCGCGTAGAAAGCCCCCGGGATGACGGCCGTCACGGTGCGGGCGGGAATCATTACGGGAGTGCCATCGGGAAGACTCTTGGCTTGGCCGATGCGGGACGACGGAACTGCGACCGTCACGCCCTGCGAGCTTGCGACGTTGCCCGTCTGGCCCACCCCGTTGACGGCGCGCACGTTGACGTAGAAGGTCTGGCCCACCGCAAGAGACAGTCCCTGCAGCGTAGCACTGGTGGCAGGACCGTTGTCGGCCCAGCCGAGGATGTCGGTCTGACCACTGGCCGTCCCCACGGAGACATCGAAACGCTGGATCCCCGACTCGGGGTCTTCAGCGGTCCAGGATGCGTTCAGGGTGTCCGTCGAGACCGTGTACTTCTCATCCTGCACCGCAAGCACCACCGGCGGGGTCCCGTCGTAACGATACGGGCCCAGGGATAGAGAGCCGTTCGGGATGTGCTGCGTATTGTAGCCCTGGACGTGCAGATAGAAGCTGCCGGTCTGCGGGGAGGTCAGGCTGAGCGTCCCGGATGACCAGAGGGTCTCCGAGCCGCTGAAGGTGTAAGTGGCAGAGGCGTTCCAGGCGTAGCGGTAATAACTGATGCGCCCGGAGCCGAAGCCGCCCACAGCCGTGAACGCAAACGACGGCTCCGCCTGCCAGACATCCACCGGCCTGTCGCAGGTCACGGTGGCGGTAGACGGCGGCACGGAAAGAGTCGCCACCGGTACGGACGAGCTGCGCGGTCCCTCGTTGGAAGCCCCGTCCACGGCGGAAACCGCATACAGATACACGGTGTTTGCGTTCAGCCCGGAGCTGTCCACGAAGGTGGTGGAGGTAGACTCGCCCACCTTCACACCTCCCCGGTAGATGTTATACCGGGCGACTCCGTGGTCGTCTGTCGCCGGATTCCAGGATAGCTGGACGGACGAGGGCGAAAGAGCCGTGGCCGTCAGGCCGGTGGGAGCAGTGGGA
>CALCJH010000127.1 GCA_937967775.1 uncultured bacterium
CCTTCGATGTCTTCCGGCATCCGTCCCAGCTTCCGTTCCTGATCGAGCCTTCCCCGGCGCTCGGGTCCGAGGATCACCTCCGGAGTTCTACGCCACCTGGCCTGCGGCTTCCTGCATCCTCCGGCCGAAATGCCGGAATCAGCCGCACTCCGGTTGCATCAGCGTGCCCGGCTCCCACACGCGCAAGCGGCAGGGCGCTTCCGCGCCCTGCCGCCCTGCAGTTATGTATCAGTGGCCAGCTCAGGCGCTTACGGCCTGCTTTGCCAGGTCCACCAGCCTGTCAAAGGCGGCGGTGTCTTCCACCGCCAGGTGCGCCAGGACCTTGCGGTCAATGGCCACTCCAGCCCTGCCCAGTCCGTCAATGAACTGGCTGTAGCGGAAACCTCTGGTCCGGCAGGCCGCGCTGATCCGCGTCACCCAGAGCCGGCGGAAATCGCGCTTCCTGTTCCGGCGATCGCGATAGGCATACTGTCCCGCGTGCATGACCGCCTCTTTGGCGGTCTTGAACAGGCGATGGCGTCCTCCCCAGTACCCGCTCGCCTGGTCAATAATCTTCTTATGCCTTTTGTGCGTCATCACGCCGCGTTTGACGCGTGCCATCTTACACCTCGACTCCCTACTTGTTCAGTCAACCAGTAACGGATCTTCCAGCGGGGAAACGCGCTCTCAGACGCGCCCGGCCAGCATCCTCTTCATCCGCTTCACGTCGCCCTTGCAGATATCGTGATCGAGCGCCAGGCGCCGCTTGCGCGACGGGGCTTTCTTCATCATCAGGTGATTCCGGCCGACGGTATTGCGCAGCAGTTTGCCCGTCCCGGTCACCTTGAACCGTTTGCTTGCCGTCTTGCTTGTTTTGATCTTGGGCATAGGACTCCCCTGTTGAAATCTTTGTTCAGGCCCGTCTGGCAAGGCGAGATCAGACCTGCCATGCGGCACGCGGCATATTCTCTCACTGCCAGCGCCGCGGGGTCTGTCTCAGACAGAGCTGCTCTCTGCGTTCGCCGGTGCCTGCTGCGCCTCTTCCTTCGCAGGTTCGGCCGGAGCGTCAACCATACCGGAACCCGTATCCGCCGTCTTCCCGGTCTTGCCGTCCTTCGCTCCTGCAGCGGCCGCTGGCTTTTCGGCTTTCTCTGCCTTCTCCGCCTTTTCCCGCTCCTGGACGGGCTTCGGCGCCAGCACCATGGTCATGGTGCGGCCTTCGAAGGTGGGCGGCTTCTCGATGATGGCCACATCCTCGATGCCCTCGCACAGCAGGTCGAACTGCTTCCGGGCAACCTCGGGATGGGTAATCTCCCGCGCACGGAAGATCAGGGTCACCTTGACCTTGTCCCCGTCCCGCAGGAACTCCAGCATCTGCCGCTTTTTGATGCCGAGGTCGTGGCTTCCCGTCTTCGGACGAAGACGGATGCCCTTCACCTCCACATTCTTCTGCTTCTTCTGCGCCTCCCGGTCTTTGCGTCCCTGTTCGTACTTGAACTTCCCGTAGTCCATCAGGCGGCATACGGGAGGGTTCGCAGTGGGAGCGACTTCGATGAGGTCCAGTCCGCGTTCCCGGGCGATCTCCAGGGCTTCCCGCGTGGGCATCACTCCCAGCTGAGCGCCGTTCTCGTCCACAAGCCGGACTTCCCGGACGCGGATTCTCTCGTTAGTCCTGATGTCTCTGTTTATGGGCCTTCACCTCAGACGTCACAAGACTCGATGGGACTGTGTCCCCTTCGAGACGAAGCAAAAGAGCCAACCCGCCTAGTATATGGCCATAAGCGGGCGCATGTCAAGGATTGAGGGCATCCCGCGCCATTCCCACAAACTCCGAAAGCGGCCGCGAGCCCATGTCGCCTTCGTCCCGCGAGCGCACGCTGACGCATCCCGATTCCGCCTCGCGGTCCCCCACGATCAGCATATACGGGATCTTCTGCAGCTGCGCCTCACGGATTTTGTAACCGGTCTTCTCGTTCCGCGTATCCACTCTCACGCGCAGTCCCGCCCTCTGCAGCTCTTCCCGAACCTGCTCCGCGTAGGGAGCATGCCGGTCCGCGATCGGCAGCACGATGGCCTGCACCGGCGCCAGCCAGAGCGGGAACGCTCCGGCGTAGTGCTCGATCAGCACTCCCATAAAGCGCTCCAGCGAGCCCAGCAGCGCCCTGTGAATCATGATCGGCCGAACGGCCTGATTTTCCTGATCCATATAGGAGATATCGAATCGTGCCGGCTCATTGAAATCCACCTGAATGGTGCTGCACTGCCATACCCGTCCGATGGCATCCCGGATCTTGATGTCTATCTTGGGGCCGTAGAACGCTCCTCCCCCTTCGTCCACTTCATACTGAAGAGCGCGGGCCTCCAGCGCTTTGCGCAGCGCTTCTGTCGCCTTCTCCCAGCCCTCATCGGTCCCCACGAACTTCTCCGGCCGGGTAGAGAGGTACACCTCGTAATCCGTGAAGCCGAACCGGGTGAGCATAGAGACCACGAAGTCCAGCACCCGGACCGTTTCCTCCTCCAGCTGATCCGGCCGGCACAGGATGTGCGCGTCGTCCTGTGTGAAGCCGCGCACCCTCATCAGGCCGTGCAGGACACCGGAGGGCTCGTAGCGGTACACCGTTCCCAGCTCCGCCCACCGGATGGGCATCTCGCGGTAGCTGCGCAGTCGGGACTTGTAGATCAGCAGATGGAACGGGCAGTTCATCGGCTTGATGAGATACGGGCTGCCCTCCACCTCCATCGGCTGATACATGTTCTCGCTGAAGAAGTCCAGATGGCCGCTGGTGCGCCACAGGTCCTGACGGGCGATGTGCGGAGTGTAGACCAGGTCGTAGCCGCCTGCCAGGTGGGCGTCCCGCCAGTAGTCCTCGATGATCTTGCGCACCAGTGCGCCTTTTGGATGCCAGAACACCAGTCCTGGCCCGGCGTCCTCCTGGATGGAGAACAGATCCAGCTCGCGCCCCAGCTTCCGGTGATCCCGCTTACGGGCCTCCTCCAGACGGCGCAGATGCTCCTCCAGCTCTTCTTCTGAATGGAACGCTGTGCCGTAGATGCGCTGCAGCATGGGGTTGCGGGAGTCGCCCTTCCAGTAGGCCCCCGCAATGGAGAGAAGTTTGAACGCTTTAACCTGCCCGGCGTGCTCCACGTGAGGTCCCCGGCACAGGTCCACGAAATCGCCCTCGCGATACGTGGTGACCTTCTCTCCGTCGGATATCCCTTCCAGGATCTCCAGCTTGTAGGGCTGATCCGCGAACAGCTCGCGGGCCTTATCCCGCGAGATCTCCTCGTATTCGAAAGGGCGCGCCTCACGGATTATTTCGCGCATGCGCGCCTCGATCTTCTCTAGATCCTCGGGCGTGAACGGCTCCGGCTTGTCGAAATCGTAATAGAAGCCGTCCTCGATGGCCGGCCCGATGGCGATCTTCACCTCCGGCCAGAGGTCTTTGACAGCGTGCGCCATCACGTGCGCGGCGGAATGCCGCAACGTGCTGACGGGATAGTCGGAATCGTTGGATCGGGACATGGTTTCCTCTTCTTCTGCTACGCTCTACAAACGCGTCGCCGGGAATTCCCTGTGGCGATCGTGCCGGAGAGTGCGCCGCTGCGGGCACGGCTCCGCACGTAGAGGTCTCATCTCAACTGTTATACCCCCGGGGATGGTCGCGGTGCCACCGCCACGCCGTCTCCACAATGGTCTCCAGCGTGTTCAGCTGCGGTCTCCAGCCCAGCTCGCGGATGGCCTTCTCGCTGCTGCCCACCAGACGGGCCGGGTCTCCGGGACGTCGCGGCCCCATCTTCCACGGCACCTTTAGCCCGGTGACGGACTCCACCGTCCGGATGACCTCAAGCACCGAAGAACCGTTCCCGTTGCCCAGGTTATAGGCTTCGGAGGAGCCGCCTGCTTCCAGCCGCTCGATGGCCAGCAGATGAGCGTCGGCCAGGTCCGACACGTGGATGTAGTCGCGGATGCAGGTGCCGTCCGGGGTGTCATAGTCGTCGCCGAAGACTGTCAGCCCCGGCCGGTGGCCTGCCGCTGCTCCGATGGCCAGCGGAATGAGATGGTGCTCCGGGTCATGGTCTTCCCCGATATCCCCGGAAGGATGTGCTCCCGCGGCGTTGAAGTAGCGCAGGCTTACCGATTTCAGGCCGTATGCCGTGTCGTACCACTTCAATACTTTCTCGAAGAACAGTTTGCTCTCGCCGTACGGGTTGGTGGGGTTTTTGGGATGCTCTTCTTCCAGAGGGAGCCGCTCCGGCTCACCGAAGATGGCGCAGGTGGATGAGAAGACCAGGCGCTTCACTCCGGCTTCCAGCATACAGTCCAGCAGGTTCAGGCCGGCCCGCACGTTGTTGTCGAAATACTTCTGCGGATTGGCCACGGACTCACCCACTGCGGCGAATGCGGCAAAGTGCATCACCCCGTCAATGGGGTAGTCGCGGAACACTCCGCGCAGGGCCTCCCGGTCCTTCAGATCCGCAATGACGCAGGGCACGCCCAGGGCGGCCTCCCGGTGCCCGTAAACCAGATTGTCCAGCAGTACTACGTCGCGCCCGGCTTCCTGTAGGCGACGCACAGCGTGGCTTCCAACGTATCCCAGTCCGCCCGTGATCAGCAGCAATGGTCTCTCACCTTCCACGATTTTGCCACGCATTATCCGCCGCATCGGGAACAGCCCGCGCGTGCGTGGCCGTCATAATATTGGGCATCCCATGGCGGATGCCTTCACTTGTCCACGCCAAATTATCACGGATTTGCTGTCAACGCTTTGGCTGAATGCCCGGAGACGTGGAAAAGATAGTGTAGAATAGGTGGTCCAGGCGTCTGCGTTGCGGTCATTCCCGCCTGCCGCTCCTTCCGGGTCCGGGACGTCGCAGCGCCGTGAAGCGAGGGATCCGCCTGCAGCACTAATAACCATATAGAAGAAAGAGGACCCCGGCCGAGCCAATGGAGCCCGCTGAACTCTTCCGAAGATACGATCACAATCCGCTCTTCACGTTCCGTCAGATGCCCTACCCGTGTCACTCCGTCTTCAATACGGGGGCGACGCTGCTGCCGAACGGTGAGACCTTGCTGCTCCTTCGTGTGGAAGACCTGGAGGGGCGCTCGCACCTGACCGTCGCACGCAGCGAGGATGGAGTCACGGACTGGCGCATCGAGGACAGGCCTCTTCTGCACCCGGATGACGGAGATCCCTATGAGGCATACGGTTGCGAGGATGCCCGGATCACCCGTCTGGAGGAGGAGGATGCCTGGGTCATCGCTTACACGGCCTACTCTCCCTACGGCGCGGGTGTGGCGCTCGCCAAGACGCGCGACTGGAAGAGCGTCGAGCGCCTGGGGCTGATGCTTGCGCCCAACAACAAGGACGCGGCTGTCTTCCCGCGCAAGATCCGCGGCAAGTATTGGATGCTTCACCGCCCTGTAGCAGGTTCTCTGGAGCATATCTGGCTGACGGATTCGCCCGACCTGCGGCACTGGGGTTCGCCGTACTGTATCATCAAGGAGCGGGGTGGTCCTTTCTGGGACGGACGCAAGGTGGGGGCCAATACGCCGCCGATCGAGACGCCCGAGGGATGGCTCATCCTCTACCACGGGGTGAAGCAGATGCCCGGCGGCCCCACATACCGGATGGGCGCCGCTCTGCTGGATCTGGAGGACCCGCGGCGGCTCATCTCGCGCCTGCCGCACTGGATCCTGGCTCCGCACGAGTGGTATGAGGTGACGGGGGACGTGCCGAACGTCGTCTTCGCCTGCGGGGCCGTGGAGCGGGGCGACGAGATCCATCTGTATTACGGCGCGGCGGATACCTACATCTGCCTGGCCTACGCCAAGACGGCGGATCTGCTGGATGCGCTGCTCGCGCACAAGGTCAACTCGCGCATTCCTGCCGGAGTCAGCTATTGAAACTGCGGACGCAGCCAGGCTTAGTACGTAAGTCCTATGGTTGTGCCCGGTTGCGATCCGTATAATGCGCTGTGAGGGGACGGGGCGCGATGCGCCCTCCATCCCTGCTGAATGCTGATCAGGAGAAGCGCTGATGAAGATTTCCGTCGTTGCAGAGTTGTGCGCCGGGGAGGGCATCTGCGAGCAGGACGCCCCGGAGCTCTTTGAGATCGTGGACGGCGTGGCTGTCGCCAAGATGGAAGAGGTTCCGAAGCACCTGCAAGAGGCGGCGCGCAACGCGTGCGCCAATGGCCCGACCGAAGCGATCAAGATCGAGGAGTAAGCTCTTCGCAAGCTTTTCTTCTGTTCTTCTGATTCTCTCCTTTCCCGGCCCGGACCGGCCCAGCGCCGCCGGGCCTCATTCTTTGTGCCCTCAAGAGAAAGCAGGATAATGGGTTCTCCGAACGAGTGGCAGCGCTTCTTTGATGTTCACGCGCCACACTATATGGACAACGTGTTTGTGCACGGGACAGAGCGGGAAGTCTCGTTTC
>CALCJH010000128.1 GCA_937967775.1 uncultured bacterium
TCATCCATCTCAAGGACATGGCTGCCGGCGAGGACCGGGCTTTCGCCGAGGTGGGCGAGGGTATTCTGGACATTCCGGGCATCTTCCGGGCTGCTGAGAAGGCCGGGACCGAGTGGATCATCGTGGAACAGGACGTCTGCCAGCGTCCTCCGCTGGAGAGCGTGCAGCTGAGCCTGGAGAATCTCAGGAAGATGGGGCTGGCTTAATGAGCTACTAGGGCGGCGGCCCGCTTCCGGGCCGCCGCATCCTGGCTCCGTCTCTCAGCCGAAAATGTCCTTCAGCAGGAGGCGGGACGTCTCCCGACCGAGCTCGGCGATGGAATCCGTGATGGGGATCTGCTTCGGGCAGACGCGCACACAGTTCTGAGCGTTTCCGCAGTCCTGAATGCCGCCTCTCTCCATTACGGCGCGCAGGCGCTCCTCTTTCGTCATCTTTCCGGTGCGGTCCACATTGAAGCGATGTGCCTGGTTCAGCGTGGCGGGTCCGATGAACGGCTTGCGGAGGCTATCATACTGCGGGCACGCCTCCATGCAGCATCCACACACCATACACCGCGTCAAGGGATACAGCTTCTCCTGCTCGTGCTGAGGCATCTGCGGACCGGGGCCCAGGTCGTGCGTGCCGTCAATCTCCACCCACGCCTTCACCTTTTTGAAGGCGTCGAACATGGCCTGCCGGTCCACCATCAGGTCGCGCAGCACCGGGAACTTGGACAGCGGCCGGAGCTCGATGGGTTGCGTCACCTTGTCCACAAGACACGAGCAGGCCTGGCGGGGTGTGCCGTTGATCACCATGGAGCAGGCCCCGCAGACCTCCTCAAGGCAGTTGCATTCCCATACCACGGGACGCACACGCTCTCCCTTCCGGTTCACCGGGTTGCGCTGGATGGCCATCAGGCAGGAGATGACGTTCATCCCCGGGGAGTAGTCTACCTCGAACTCATCCCAGTAGGGCCGCGCTGCAGGAGTATCCTGCCGCAGGATCTTCAGGTGCACTTTTCTTTTATCTATGTCAGCCATCTTTTTCTTACCTGCAGGTGTCTGTGCGGCTCGCGGACAGAATCAGTCGTATTTCCGGGCCACCGGCCGGATGAGCGACGTATCCACCGGTTCATAGGAGAGCTTTGGCCCGTCCGGCGAGTACTCTGCGATGGTAGTCTTCAGCCAGTTCTCGTCGTCGCGCTCCGGGAATTGGGGCTTGTAATGCGCTCCACGGCTCTCGTTGCGGGCCTCCGCCGCCACGGTGATGAGCCGGGCCAGCTCCAGCATGTTCCACAGCTGATTCGCGAAAGCCACCGCCTGGTTCGCCCACATCTGCGTGTCCAGCACGTTCAGACGGTGCCAGCGCTCCCGCAGCTCCAGGATCTTGTTCTCCGTCTCGCGCAGCTTTGCGTTGTCGCGGACGATGGTGACGTTCTCCACCATCCAGCGTCCCAGCTCATAGTGGATCTCGTAGGCGTTCTCCATCCCGTCCATCCGGCCGATCTGCTCGAAGCGCTCCGTCCACCGGCGCTCCTCCTGCTCGAACAGGGTGGAGGGAAGCTCCGAGGCCAGCTCGTCCAGGTCCGTGGAGTAGGAGACGACCGCCGGTCCGGCCAGCATGCCGCCATAGATGCAGGAGAGCAGCGAGTTCGCGCCCAGGCGGTTCGCTCCGTGATACTGATGGTCCACCTCGCCGGCCGCGTAAAGGCCGCGGATATTGGTGGCCTGATTGGCCGGGCTACCGACGATGGGCATCCCCTGATCATCGGCGTCATAGCCCACCCAGAGGCCGCCCATGGAATAGTGCACCGCCGGGAAGATGCGCATCGGCTCCTTACGCGGGTCGTCGCCGCGGAACTTCTCGTAGATCTCCAGGATACCGCCCAGCTTCCGGTCCAGCGTCTCGGCAGGGATGTGCGTCAGGTCCAGATAAACCATCAGGCCGCCGCCCACTCCCAGCCCTTTGTTGACGCAGACGTCGTAGATCTCGCGGCTGGCGATATCGCGGGGCACCAGGTTCTTGAAGCGGGGATACTTCTCTTCCAGGAAGTACCACCGGTCCTCTTCGGGGATCTCGCGGGGAGGCCGGTTGTCCCCTTTGTTGCGGGGCACCCATACCCGGCCGCCCTCACCGCGCGCGGATTCGGACATCAGGCGCAGCTTGTCCTCGCCCGGTATGGCCGTCGGGTGCACCTGGATGAACTCCGGGTTGGCGTAGCGGGCGCCGGCCATGTAGGCCGCCGCGGCGGCGGAGCCGGTGTTCAGCACGGAGTTGGTGGACTGGCGATAGATGCCGCCGGGGCCTCCTGTGGCCATCACCACCGCGTCTCCGCGGAAGGTGACCACCTTCATCTCCCAGAGATCCAGAGCCACGATGCCGCGGCAGACCCTGCGCTCATCCAGCACCGGGGCCAGAAAGTCGTGGTGCTCGAACTTGCGCACCAGCCCCTGCGCCTCGAAACGCCGGACCTGTTCGTCCAGAGCGTAAAGCATCTGCTGTCCGGTTGTGGCTCCGGCGAACGCCGTTCGATGGTACAGGGTGCCTCCGAAACGCCGGAAATCCAGGTTGCCCTCGGGCGTGCGGTTGAAGGCCACACCCATCCGGTCCAGCAGGTAGATGATCCCCGGCGCGGCATAGCACATCCCCTTGGCCAGCGGCTGGTCAGCCAGAAAGTCGCCGCCTTTGACCGTATCGAAGAAGTGGATGTCGGGCGAGTCGTTCTCGCCGCGGATGTTGACCGCCCCGTTGATGCCGCCCTGGGCGCACACGGAGTGCGACCGGCGGACCGGCAGCAGAGAGATCAAGTCCACGCTGTATCCGGCCTCGGCAATCTTGATGGTGGTCATCAATCCCGCAAGGCCGCCGCCAACCACGATGAAGTTCGGTTTTGCCATAGATCCGGTATCCGTTCTGCGGGACGGCGCCGGGGCCCGCCCGATGCGGTGGGCCGAAGGGCGCCTCCCTTATTTCTGCAGGAAAGTGACCGCGTCGCCCGTGAACGCCAGCAGCGCGTTCACCCCCACGAAGGTCATGGCCAGAAAGACGCCGGCACAGGCGTAGGTAGACCACCTCTGGGCCCTCGGCGACACTGTGATCCCCCACGTCACCATGAATCCCCACAGCCCGTTCGCGAAATGGAACGTAGCCGCCGTGACACCGGCGATGTAGAACCACATCCAACTGGGCGAGGAGAGTTTGTGCTCCATTAGGCGGAACAGGTTCTCCTCACCGGCAAAGCGGGTGGTCCAGACATGGACGGAGATGTAGACCACCAGGAACACCCCGCTGACGCGCTGGAAGAAATACAGCCAGTTCCGCAGATAGCGGTGCCGGGCCACGCTGACCTCCGCCGAGAACACGATCCACATCCCGAGAATCCCGTGGAAGATGATGGGCAGGAAGATGAACAGCGCTTCGATGACGTAGAGATAGGGCAGGCTGGTCAGGAAGGCGACCTTCTCATTGTAAGACTCTTCACCTCCCAGAGCGAAGGAGTTGGTCAG
>CALCJH010000129.1 GCA_937967775.1 uncultured bacterium
ACGCGAGTTCGTCGGAAAGAACTGTAGCGTCACGTGGATGGACCGCTTCGGACGAGAGCAGACCACCATCTTACGTGTGAATGACCTGACGTTCATCCCGCTTTACGGCGCCTACCTCGTCGGCGACGGCGAAGAGCTGAACCTGGAAAAGGTTACCCGCATCCAGACTGTGGAGTAAGACGGGACACTGGAAGGTCGCCAGGCCCTTCGAGGCAGTATCGCAGGACACGCGGGCCGAGCGTCCCCGGCCAGCCCCGCGACGATCGTGGTTGGTAGAGTCCTTTTCCGGGGCTGAAGCACGCGAGCGAAAAGGAGGTTAGCGAAACAGGAGACGGTATGCCGGGGCGCTGCCGGCGCCCGCGAAGGCGATTGCAGTTTGATCCTACGACAGCGCGGCTGCGAGAGAGCGGATAGTGTTTGGGCGACCGCTCTCTCCTCCTTCCCGGTCCGGGCCCTCTTCCTTGCGGAAGCAGGGCCCGGCTTTGCTTTCCGTTCAGTACGAGAACCTGGTCAGCCGCACTTTCCCGCGGAACACCCAGTAGACTACCGTCGTGTAAGCCAGAACGAACGGCATCCCCAGAAATGCGATGTTGCGCATTATAGTGAGCGTCTTCTGAGAGGACGCCGCGTTGTAGACCGTCAGGCTGTAATTGGCCGGGTCTATGCTTGACGTGATGAGATTCGGGAACAGCGCGAAGCCGAACAGGAAAATCAGGGCGGCGATGGTACAGGCGGACGAGATGAACGCCTGCCCGGGCATTCCTTTGTAGATGGATCGCGGGATATTCGCCACCGCCAGCACGTTCAGCACCACAAGCCCCCAGACCCACGGATATCTCTCGAAATTCCTGATGGCACCCGGGATGGCCACCAGGGTAAAGATGGTAGTCAGAATGTAGAAGATCAGGAACACACCAAATGTCCCCCAGATCCAGTGGCGGATTTTCTCCTGCAGCTCTCCTTCGGTCTTGAGGTAAAGGTAAATAGAGCCGTGCATGCAGAACATGACCAGCGTCATGGCTCCCACCAGAAGCGGATAGGGCTGCAGCAGATCGAAGAACGTGCCCTGATACTCTCCCCCCGGGCCGATCGGGATGCCCTTCATCATGTTTCCGACGGCTACCCCGAATAGAATGGCCGCAACGGCGCTGGCAAGGAAGAACGCCCCGTCCCAGAAGGATCTCCACACACGGGATTCGCGCTTGCTGCGAAACTCTATGGCCACCGCCCGGAAGATCAGGGCGAACAGAAGCAGTATAAATGCAAGGTAGAACCCGGAGAACGCTGCGGCATATGCCGCCGGGAAGGCCGCGAAAAGAGCCCCGCCAAAGGTCACCAGCCAGACTTCGTTTCCGTCCCAGACCGGCCCGATGGAGTTCAGAAAGATGCGCCTCTCGTAGTCCCCCTTCGCAAACAGGTGGAGTGACCCCACCCCGAGATCGAAGCCATCCAGAATGGCATATCCGGTAAGCAACACCCCGAGCAGAATGAACCAGAAGACGTTCAGATCGATCACTGCCGGCTGCCCTCCCCCTCTTCGTCAGCAGTGGCTGTCAGCGAGCCTTCATCACCTTTGAGGATAGCCTCGCGAATGCCCGCCAGACCCTCCTTAGCCGCGGCACCGGTGGCGTCGGCCTCGTCCGGGCCGTGCTGAATCTTGTCGTTCATCACGTAAATCCAAACTGCCGTGAGCAGCAGATAGATCAGCACGAACAGTCCGATAGATGCCGCCACCTGAGCGCCGGGAACGCTCTGAGAATATGCTTCGCGAGTGCGAAGCAGGCCGTATACCACCCACGGCTGCCTGCCCACCTCGGCCGCCATCCATCCGAGGTGGTTTGAAAAGTACGGACCCACGACCGAGAACACAAACACCCAGAGAAGCCACCGGGTCTGGAACAGGGTGCCGAGCCTGTAGAGCACGGCCGCCAGGATCGTAAGGGCGATGAAATACATTCCCAGACCCACCATGACGTGATACGGAATAAACGACAGAGCCACCGGCGGCCAGTCCTCCTCCGGGAACTGGTCCAACCCCTTCACTGGCTTGCTGCTGTCCATATGGACCAGCCAGCTCAGCAGACCCGGGATCGCTATGGAGTAGCGGACCACCTTCTCTTTCTGATCCGGAAGCCCGATGATATAGAGCGGCGCACCTCCTTCGCCGGTCTCGAAATGCCCCTCGAACGCCGCCAACTTCGCCGGATGATGCTCGGCCACCTTGACGGCGTGATAGTGTCCGGTGAAAAGCTGCGCAATCGAGGAGACAAGCGCTAGAGCAAGCGCCAACGCAAACGATTTCTTCGCCATCTCGACGTGACGCCCCCGGAGGATGTAATACGCCGTGATGCTCATAACGAAGAACGACCCTAGGATGAACGCTCCGATCAGGACGTGCGTTAGGCGGATCATGCTGGACGGGTTGAACACCACCGCCCAGAAGTCCGTAATCTCGGCCCGCAGCGCTCCCTGATGCTCCACCAGATGGAATCCCGCAGGAGTCTGCTGCCACGAGTTGGCCACCACAATCCACACGGCCGAAAAGATGGAACCCAGCGACACCAGCACCGTGGACAGGAAATGCACCCGCGGTGAGACCCGGTCCCATCCGAACACCAGCACGGCCAGAAAGCCGGACTCGAGGAAGAAAGCGAAGATGCCTTCCGCCGCCAGGGCGGAGCCGAAAACATCGCCCACAAAGCGGGAATAGGTGGCCCAGTTCGTGCCGAACTGGAACTCCATCACGATGCCGGATGCCACCCCCAGGGCGAAGTTGATGGCGAAGATTCGAGTCCAGAACTTCGCCATCATCTCATACTGAATATCCTTAGTGCGCAGGTACTGCCATTCCGTGAACACCATGATCACACCCAGACCAATGGTCAGGGGCGGAAACAGGTAGTGGAAGGCAACCGTCAGCGCAAACTGAATGCGAGAAAGAAGCAGAGGATCAAACTCCAACTCGCGACTACCCCTTTCCAGAAACGAGAGAAGCCGACGGAGCGACGCCGGTTCACATAGCTCAGAAACGCCAGCAGATTTTTCGACGCTTTGCCTTTCGTTCCCTGCCGGCCCGGAAAGGCGTCACCCAAAAAAGCCGGCTCCGCACGGAGCCGGCCCGTGGGGACAGGAGTTGCACCCCCCGGCTCAATAGGTCATTGTCTGTCCCACCCGTAGAATCGCCGCGCTCCCTCCGGATGCCTGAACCTTACTGACGAACTCGGACGGGTCCGCCTTGATCAGGTCAAACGTGTTGTAGTGCATCGGCACGGCAAGCTGCGGCTGCAGAAGCTCCACAGCCTTCACGGCATCGTCAATGCCCATCGTGAAATTGTCGCCTATGGGGAGTAGGGCAACATCCACAGGATGCATCTCCCCGATCAGCTTCATATCCAGGAACAGCCCTGTGTCTCCTGCGTGGTAAAGCGTCTTCCCTTCGGCCATGACCAGAAACCCGCAGGGAGGTCCGAGCGACATGAAGCCCGATGGGGTCTCCACAGTGTTTCCGTGGTGGGCAATGGTCAACTTCACCCGCCCGAAGTCGAAGTCG
>CALCJH010000130.1 GCA_937967775.1 uncultured bacterium
CCAAAGGGATCGAGTAACCGGCCTCCCTCCCGCGAACACTCAGGGAAAGAGCGCTGCGGTCTGGCCCTTCGGGACACCGGTAGCGCAGCGAGGCCGTCCAGCGGCCACCCGGCCACAGGTCTGCTTTGAGGAGCAGCCGGCTGCGCGCCGCCAGACGCACGTAACGCCGGGCCGCCGCCCCCCAGTTGTCCACCACCTGCGAGGATAGGCCCGACTTACCGGCCCCGTCCTCGCACTCAAGCCACGTCCACACTTATCCGGCCCCTTCAGCACTGATCCCCTCGGCCTCCAGCACGCTCGCGAGAACAGGGAGATACGCGGTGATGGCGATGTTGTCGTAGGAGCAGATCCAGCGGGCGGGAGGCACCTGATACCGCTGCAGGAACGGATACGTCCCGGGATCCTCCGGGGACTCGCAGGAGAGCACCCACTTCACGATGTCCAGGATGCCGTCGAGGATCTCGCGGTCCCCGCTCATCCGGTAGGCGTGTGCGGCTAGCGCAAAGTGAAAGCCGAAATAGTGCGTCCCGAACTCGAAGCGCGGAGAATACAGCGTCCATTTCGCCAGCCGGATGTATGTGTCACGGTACCGCGGATCATCCGTTAGCCTGCAGAGCGGAAGGAGTCCCTGCAGGATGTAACGGGTAGAATTGGAGTTCTCCTTGGAGGCCGTGTCGGCTACGAACCCGGTCTCGATGGAGCTTCCACGAGCGTTGGCAGGCCCCGGCTCCTCCGGAAGCCATCCTTCCTCGGCGATGGTATGCACCACCCAGTCCCCGATGCGCTTGCTGAGTTCCAGGAAAGAAGCATCTCCCGTCTCTGTATAGGCCAACGCCATTGAGTCGCCGATGATGGCCATGGCCCGCTCCGTCAGCCGCTCCATCCTTCCGCTGCGGTCGGGCAGCATCGGAGCCCCATCCACATCGAAGTAGCGGTCAGCCCACCATCGCAGCATCCAGATGGCTTTCTCGCGGGCGCGGCTATCGGCGAACAGGTGAGACGGCTTGATGATGCCTCCCACCCTCTGGTAGCGCGGGTGGAACCACTCCTGATGGTCGAGCAGGAAGCGCCGCGTATGCATATATGGGCCGTTTCCGTCCTCGGACTTGCAGAACTGGATGTCCCACGTGTAGAGATAGGACAGCTTTGCGCATTCCCAGTATCGCCAGTCGCCGGTGCGGTAGAAGTGATAAAGGGGCGCCAGCGCGGCGTTGCCGCTGTTGGTCTCCTCGATGCCGAGGTTGTGGTCCACGTCAATCTCGCGCCACCACTCACCGAACCACAGCGTGCCCCTCCACTGGTTATCCAGCAGCCACTGTGCCGCCCGGTCCACCACGTCCTTCCACGGTCCGAAGGAGGGCTTGAGGCCAGACTCCGGCAGCTCGCCGCAACGCGCGTAGTGTTCAGGCGGCAGGATGAGCGGCACGGGCTGCAGCTCCGATGCGATGTCCACTGCAGAGGCGTCTAGCGCCAGGGAGCCCTCGAAGGTGCGGGACATGCCGTTGAAGAACTTGCGCCATATGTCCGGGGAGGGACCGCCGAACCCTCCGTCCGGCGGCGGACAGATGCCGCCGTGGCCGATGCTCTCCGGTGAAGCTTCCACACCGGCGCCTTTGCCGACCCAGTCCGCGAAGGGAGCGGTCAGGGTGAGACGGGCGCCCGGCGTCCGCACGGTGGCCCATTTACGGAACCATCCCCCGCCCGGCGCAACATCTCCGGAAACTGCTTCCGAGCCCTGCGCCAGCGGGAAGCCCAGCACGTAACGGTCCAACCACATATAGAAACAGTTGAAGCGCATCCGGTCTGTGATACGCCAGCGCAGGCGGACAACCGGAGAAAACGGGGTGACGACGAATTCCACCTCCACGTCGTAACGCTGGGAGGGATCCAGATCGGTGGCCTTCGGGCGGACGGCCACATAGGCTCCTGTGAAAAGCACCCGCACTCTGGCGGAAGAGCGCTCCAACACATGGAACCCTTCTGGATGCAGCTCAGCGGGACGCAGCCCCCCGACAGTGCTGCGGGCATCGGAGCGGATGTCCATCCAGAGGCGGCCATCCACCACCGGCCCCTTAGCGGTAGTCAGCCGGATGCCGTCCGGCTGCCGGAATTCCAGAGTGAGATGGGGGGTGGAGATGAAGATGCAGTCCCCCGATTCTCGCACCTCGATCGAAGGACAATCTGCGGCCCTCGGCCCCTGTGTGAGAACGAAGCTCCGCTCCTCCCCCGCGTCCAGTGTGACCGGGAGAGTCAGCAGCAACCAGCGAACCTGCCCGTCCTGATCGGTCCCCTCGATGGATATGTCGCAGGGAACAGGCTCCCCTTCCGCATCCAAGACTGTCAGGGTCTCAACCTCTGACGGAGACAGAGGGGGAACCGGCACCCCCTGCTCAATGACAAAACCCTCACGCCGCACACCACGCGACTCGCGTACGGAAATCGGCACAGACTCCATTTCTTGCTCCTTCCCCGGACGTGCGCCGGGCGGAGCCGCTTACGCGCTCCGCCCGGCGGGAGGTGACCATGTTACACGCGGAATGCGACGGGCGGAAAGGGGATTTCCGCCCGCCGTTGTTTCAGAAGTCAGGGAGCAGCGAGCTGCTGCACATCCGAGAAGTCGCGGGTCCGGATGACAGGGACGTAGCGCTGGCCGTCCCACTCGGCGCCGACCACTCCCACCACTCCGACATACTCTCCCGGCACACCGGTGGGCGGGAATCCGCGCACCTTGATGCCCGGAACCGTCTGGGAGCCGATCTTCACGCCGGAGCCATCATCCACCCGGAAGAAGAACCCGGCCGCGTCCGTGCCGGTCTCTGTCAGCTTGCCGCTGATCCGAACCAGCAGGCCGACATTCGACAGCCCCTTGCCGGGAGTCAAAGGAGGCTGCACACCACTGGATGCACCGCCCAACGCGGCATTGCCGACATACACCGGCACCGGTGCGGCACCCGCCGTTCCGCTGACGACCAACGCCTGGTTGATGGCCGCTTCCCCTTCGACCACCAGGGTCTTTCCGGATGCCTGGACGCGGTCGCCCACTGCGACGTTCAGACCCGGATCGGCCGGAATGACCTTAATGCCGGACGAGCGGTCCTCATCCTGGATGTAGAAGAACGGCTTGCTGTCCTGGTTCGGGTAAGGATAGGTCACGACAGCCGTATCCGTGGCAACGTCCAGGCCGTTGACGCGGGACTTGATGTCGCCGATCTTGCCGGTCGGGCTCTGTGGGTCCAGATCGGTGGTGGAATACAGGCTCCACTCCTCGGTCTCGAAGTTGATCGTCAGAGCGTAGGCCTTGCCGCCGTGGAACGCGAGAGCCATCACCCAGGCATTCGGCTCCGGCATGCCCGCGTCCCAGTATTCACCGGCCGGATTCCAGAAGCCATGGATGACCACGTGCCCGAGATCGCTCTGTCCGTAGCTGGGATCGGCGCCCAGGCTGGTCCACAGCCGCCCGTCCGCCGGATTGACGGCCAGGGCCTGAATCCACATCATGCCGTAAGTGGATACGAAGTTGCTGACTCCGGACAGGTTGGGGTCATTGCGATTCGCGTGCCATATCTCCTGATTCTGCACGCCAATGGTGCGGTCCAGACCGCCATCGAAGTAGCGGAAGAGGCCGTCCGCGTCCGGGACGCCGTTCCAGCGCGTCAGGAAGTTTGTCCCACCGACCGGGAAGCCCGGCGCGCTTGTGCCACCGGTTCCCCGGGCAGCCACATACAGTCGGTTGCCAACCGGATCATACGCCGTTGCGGTCGTCCAGTCCCGACCCCAGCCCGAATTCAGGCGCGAATTGGCTGCGATGCGGCGAACGCCGTCCGCATAATTGCTCGGCCACTGGGCAGAGTCCCCGCTCACGTTCTCCGGCCAGCGGATGGAGCAAAGCTCCCAATCGGCGCCATTGTTGCGGTTCCAGACGATGGCAAAATAGTCCTCCCCATCCTGACCTTTGCCCACATATTCAAAGGTGAGCATACGAGGCTGAGAATCGCTCCAGCCGTTGTTGACGATACCGTTCTGAGGAGAGGGCTCAACCTGCCCCAGGGCGACGTCATAGCGCCAGAGGAAATTCCTGCGCCACGGCTCGACCCCGATCATAATCCAGTAGATGTTGCCGTCGCCGCCAACTGTCATGCCGACGATCCGATGCTGGTCTCCGGTGTCGCACACACCGTTGTTGTCGGAGTCCGGGCACCAGATGGGAGTGACGTTGCCGTTGGCGTCAAACTGGAGGATTCGATGCGGATACGAACGCGCGTAGTTCCAGTTGATCTCCATCCAGTTCTGCAGGCCGTACACCAGGCCGTCGCCGCCGACCACCAGTTTGGTGATGCCGCCCTGAAGGCCCTGCGCCCACAGGTTGATATCAATGCGCCCGCCACCCGCTTTGAAGATGGTGACGGCGCTGGCGTCCTGTCCGTCGGTGCCGTGCGAGATCGGATAAGCGCAGAAGACGTTGCCGTTGGGATCCACGGCGATGCTTGCGAACTTGATTCTTCTCCGGTCCTTAAGCCAGCCCTGGTTGTTCTGATTGGCCTTCAGGCCGGTGTATTTGAGCCCGGCGGTGCCAACCTTCGTCCAGTTCGCCGCCGAAACGGCGCTGGCCAGGGACAAGGCTACAGCAGAGGTTGTCAGAAGCGCAACAACCCGTTTCATACTGCCTGTCTCCCCTTTCCTCTTGAGAATAATAGCAACCAGAATACGAAAAACGTCCTCGCAGACGCGCCGCAGAACCAGTTTTCCTGCCTGCGCATCCGCCGATGACGCCGCACACCCTCATTATCTAGGCTAACATCCCGGAAGTCCCCTGTCAACCTCGTATTCATACATTCGTGACCGGGAGCGCCGAAAAGTGGGCCGCATGGAAGGCGTAGAGGAAACGCCGGCGCCGCCCGCCCGGTTTGTGTCCCAGGAACCAGTGAACGCCGCCGGCGCTTCATCTCCGGGAAGACCCGCAGCCGTTGCGGGCCCGGTCTTCCAGGCGACACGGGAAGGAATTGCTCTCCAATGGTGATTATCGGCCGTCGGGCTTGCTGGCACAACAGCTGGCGCGCAAAACCGGCACAAAAAACGGGGAAAGAAGCTCGTGAGAAGGGAGATGGGGCGAGTGAGGAGACTTGAACTCCCGGCCTCCAGGGCCACAACCTGGCGCTCTGACCAACTGAGCTACACCCGCCGCGGATCGCCCTCCACCATCACAGGGGCGAAAGTGATTATACCCCGGCCGCTGGTATTCATCAACGGCCGGGGCACAGATCAGACGCTGACCGGGGACGAGAGACGACGTCTCAATTCCCTACCTGAGGCAAGATGTCGGAGGCTGTCCGCAGCCGGATGACCGGCCGGAGCGCGCTCCCATCCGCCTCCAGCCCGACAACACCGGTGACCGTGACAAAAGAGAACGGAGGAGCCGCAGGCGAAATGACCCGGACCGATCCGGATCCGTCGGTCAGCACAAAGGAAACGGCTCCGTTCTCCTGCTGAATGCCGGAGACCGCGCCTGAGGCTCGAACCTGCAGTCCCACGTTGTTGGGACCCCGGCCGCCGCTCACACCGGGATTGGCCCCCTGTGTGCTGCCGCCCAGATCGCGGATGGCCAGATGGGGGGCGGCGGGCAAGACGCAGCGGCCCAGCTGTTGCACCTGAGCCTGAAGGATGGCCCGCTCCGGCCCCTGCAGCCCCAGAATGCCACTGACGTTCACGACATCACCCACCGCGACCTGGGCATCCGACACGACCCGGATGCCCGCCGCCGCATCCCAGTCCTGGATCACGAAGAAGCCCTGCCCCGCGAACGTTACAGGCTTACCCGGCAGCGCAACCAGCTGACCGTCGGCAAGAGACCTCGCCGCGCCCACGGTTGCAGGTTCGGGCGATGTTGCCGAAAAGCAGAGCAACCGCGCTCCCGTGGGAGTATCCGTCGCGATGTAGAGGTTGCCCTGTGCATCAAACGCCGGGGTGGAGCGCGTCCGCGTGCCAATGCTCAGAGACCAGAGCATCCTGCCGCGCCTGTCCAGCGCGAAGATCATCCCGAGATCCACCCCGAAATAGGAGCGGCCGAAGGCGTCCAAGCTTGCCGCGGACCTGGCGCGGCGCGGCGTGCCGTCTACAATGGTCTGAAACTGCCAGAGGAGATCCCCGGATGCTGCCTCAAGCCCTGCCACCACGCCTGGCCAGGCCGCACCCACAGCCAACCCGTCCGCCGTGACAGCCACTGGTGCCTGGGAGAAGACTCCAAAGCGGTAGCTCCACGCCTCCGTTCCGGTTACGGGATCCACGGCCACCATATAGGCAGCCTGATCGGTCACCAGGATACGGCCATCGGGAGCGATTGTGGGGGTGCAATACATATGGCCGGGATTCACGTACGTCCAGGCAGGGTTCCCGGCGGAGTCGTACTTGTAAAGATACTGAAACGCCGCCACGTATATGCTGCCATCCGCAGCGACAGCCGGGCCAGAGAGCACGTGCCCCACCCCCGGATAGGAACGGGTCCAGCGGACCGTGCCATCCGGCTTTACACAAACAAGATGAGCGTTGGCGCCCACCGGCGGGAAGTACTCATAGACCGCAATAAGCACGTCCCCGCCCGGCAGCACGGCAGGATGCGAGTCCGCCGAGGTCCCGGGTGAGTCATAGGTCCAGACGTGGGCGCCCGAAGAGGTGAGTTTGTGAAGTGAGCCCACCGCATCCAACACGTACACCGAGCCATCTGCCGCGATGGCGGCGGACGGCGTGTTCTGGTCGCCGAAGAACGTAGACTGCATGGCGCCTGTGGAATAGATCCAGGCAGGGGAGCCGTCCGCGTTGAACACCCGGAGTACTCCGTCTGCCGTCCCGATATAGATCCGGCCCTGAGCGTCCACCACAGGCGAGGCATAGTTGGCGATCGTTCCCGGCCCCAGATCCGCCGACCACTTGAGGTCCAGGAGCTTCGGTCCGGAGACGCTCGCCTGGCCCGTCCGGGTCAAATCCCGGTGATACATCGGCCAGGGATGAGCACCGGCGTATGAAGGAACAGCCTGCGCCGCAACGAGGACGGCGGACAGGACTGCGAGCGCGTAGCTGAGCATACTCCTTTTCTCCTTTACATAGCCTGAGACTGCACCCCGGCGGGGGCAATCAGGCATCCTGCTCAAGAGCGGTCAGAAATCGGCGGCGATGGCGTGGGCTTCGGGACGTGTGCGCCGCACGCTACCGTCGGAGTAGAGCCGGTTCATAACCCCCGTCCCGTGCGGGAAGATGACCCGCCGCAACCGGGGATTCGGATCGCGCAGTATGCTGTCGCGCACCCAGATGACACCGGACGCCTCGCTTGATGCGCCATGGGCCAGCACGGTTTGCTGCACCTGCCCGTTGAACTGGTCCAGGTCAAGCTGCGGTTCATCACCGCCATAGATGGTCTGCTCGTAGTCGCGACCATAGAAGACGTAAGTCTGCTCCCAGGACCCGCGGCCGGCGGAGGGCGGCAGGCCTCGCACAGCATCCGGACAGACAAGCACACCGCGGTCGGTCAGATACGGTCCCAGCACCTTCCACGGCGTCAGCTTGCGAGGATCCTTCAGGGGGTCATATCCGGCCGGAGCGGCTCCCTGCATCGTGAAAAGGGTGTCTATCACGGGCATCCGGTCGCGGTAGTCGTTGCAATAGGCTTTGATGGCGACTCCGATCTGCTTGAGGTTGCTGGCACACACCACCGTCCTGCCCTGGGCTTTCGCCCTGGAGAAGACCGGGAAAAGAATAGCCGCGAGGATCGCAACAATGGCGATGACGACCAGCAACTCGATCAGCGTGAAACCGCGCCGCCCCCGGACCATGACTCACAGATCCTCAGATGACAACCGGCGACACCTGCTCCTCGTGCTCGGCGCATTCCTTGCAACAACCTCCGACCTCGACCCGGACGCTTTCGGTGCGGAAGCCCAGATTGTCCCGCAGCTCTTCCTTCAGGCGGTCCAGTGTAGCGGTCCGGAGCTCCGACACGCGCCCGCAACGGTAGCAGCACGCGTGGAGATGATCGCCCAGGCCCCGCGACTCGTAGAAATGCTGGTCGCCCCGGACATGCAGGAAGTCCAGTTCCTCCACCAGGCCGTGCTGCTTCAGCAGCGCCAGCGTTCGATAGACGGTAGCCCGGTCCACGGAGATCTGCCTTTCGCGCGCCAGCTCCTGAATGCGGGCGGCATCCAGATGACCGCCCTCGCTCTCAATGAGTTCCAGGATCTTGCGTCGCTGGTTAGTGAGCCGGACTCCCCGGGCGACAAGTTTGGTAGCCAGCAGGCTCCCCGGTCGTGGTCTAGCGGACATAAGCATCAAACCTCTTCAGCACTGACAGGAGTGTCAGGAGCGCAGGCCCTGACCTGCTGCGAATCTTTCGCACCCGAAAACACTGTAACCCACCCGCCCTTCGCTGTCAAGGGTATTCGAGAGATATCGCACAGAGTTCCCGATATTGACCCTTCTGCCACCGGGCAGGAGAGGATATACGCCCGGGATGAACTCTTGACCGGCACATTGTCACTGGGAGGGGAAACACCGTGACGAAACGTTACGCACTGATGATGGCCGGCGCATGGCTGGCGGTCTGCGGCCTGGCGCAGCTCGGGACACGGTCTTTGCTAAGGGTGTGGGTAGATTCTCAGCAGGATCGCTGGGTCATTCCTTACGACGGGGCACTGCTTATGCTTGCGGCGGCCACGTTCGCCGGGGCCGGGATCATCGTCGCCGCATTTGGAATGAACTGCCGGGACGATCGAAAGGTGGACGATGCGTTTGTGCGCGCCGGGATCCTGCTGCTAACTGCAGCGGCGCTGGGCCTGTGTGGTGCCGGGGTGTGCCAGGCCGGGCTGCACGTGGCGCGGCTGGCAATCCCGGGCGGGGACCTGCACCCGCGTTCGCTCGTCCTGAGCTGCCTGGCGTTCGCGGCCGCAGGCAGCACATTGCTCGTCCGTGGAACAGCGTTCGCAGCTTCTCATCGGCCCAGTGGATAACGCGGGCCGCGAGTATCCTCTCAGTTCCCGGGTGCGGCCTTACGCGTCCGGGACGGCTTTCCACCCTGACGGGAATTTCCGGTGGAAGACGCGCCTCCTGCCGGCGCTTCCGGTTCCTGGGCCGTTTCCCAGACTCCCATTGAGCGGAAGCGTGCGTATCGCTTCCGCAGCAACTCGTCCATATCCGACCCGGCAAGCTCCTGAAGCTCGGCCAGAACCGCGTCCCGGAAGAGACGAGCCGCCGATTCCGGATCCCGATGCGCCCCGCCGAACGGCTCCGGCACGATGCGATCTATCAGACTGAAGCGCAGCGCCTCCCCCGCAGTGAGCTTGAGAGCCTCGGCGGCTTCCTGCTTGCGTTCCGGATCCCGCCACAGGATGGCGGCGCATCCCTCCGGAGGGATGACCGAATAGATGGCGTGCTCCAGCATCAGAATGCGGTCACCCACCGCGATGCCAAGCGCCCCGCCGCTGCCGCCCTCGCCAATGACCACCACCACGATGGGTGTGCGGATGCGGAACATCTCCATCAGGTTGCGCGCGATGGCCTCACTGATGCCCCGCTCCTCCGCCTCCACGGAGCAGTCTGCAGCCGGCGTGTCCACGATGGCCACCACCGGCTTGCGCAGCTTCTCCGCAAGCCTCATCAGACGGAGCGCCTTGCGGTAGCCCTCCGGGCGGGCGGAGCCGAAGTTGCGCAACCTGCGCTCCTTGATGTCGCGCCCCTTCTGATGCCCCAGGACCACCACCGGATAGCCGCCCATCCAGCCCAGCCCCCCCACGATGGCCGGATCGTCGCCGAAGAGCCTGTCCCCGTGAAGCTCCAGAAAATCGTCAAAGGCGGCGTTCAGGAGGTCCGATGTGTAAGGGCGCCGCGGATGCCTTGCCAGCCGCACCTTGTCCCAGGCGGTGAGGTTCTCGAAGAAGATGCCGATGACCCGGTCCCGCTCGGCCTCCAGCGTCGCGATATCGGCGGAGCGGTCTTCGCCCTCCTCCAGGCTGCGCCGCTTGATCTCGGCGATGTCCGCGTCAAGCTGATCTATCAGCTCGATGAAGTCAGCTCTCTCTTCGGTCACCCGTCACCTCCGCAGCGCAGAAGCGCA
>CALCJH010000131.1 GCA_937967775.1 uncultured bacterium
CAACGGTCTACGCAAGGAGCGCCGGGGGCCCGACCGGTCAATCCCCGGGAAAGGAGGATATCACCGATGAAACGACTGAAGGCGGCGCTTGTCGTCGCCGGAGTGTGCGCTGCCGTGGCTTCGCCCGCAGCCGCGGCAGGATTCTACCTGAACAACACCGTGGACCTCAGCCAGATCTTCAAGGAAGGCTCACAGCTCGGGACGAATGTGATCTCCGTGGCCTATGACGGGGTCAATGCCTACGTTGCGGGCTACAACGCATCCGGTCAGACGGCCACGGTTGGCGTCGCGAAGCTGAGCGGAATTCTGCTGGGACAGAGCGTTTCCGCATCTGTCATGACCGGAAGCATCATCGCCGCGAACAATCTGGAAGGTTACAACGCCCTGGCGCTGGGAGCCGACGCTCTCTTCGGTGGCAAGGACGGCGCGAACGGCGGCGGAAGCAAGATCGTGAAGCTGGACCCGGCCACCGGCGCGCTGGTTCCCGGCTTCGGGACCGGAGGCATCCTGGACAGTCCGGGCGGACGCGCCCGGATGCACGGGGGCATCGCCTTTGATCCGGGCTACAACGGGCAGGGCTCCGGTGTGTCGCACCTGGAAGCCGGCCAGGGACGCCGGCAGCTTGTGGATGCCGACACGGGAGCCGAGATCTATGGAGTCACCGGCGACCCGAACCCGGGGTTCATCATCTTCCTGGAGAACTCCACTTACCGCGGCCATACCTTCGACCCTGCGACAGGCGATATCTATGTCCGCAGGCAGAATGATGTTCAGCGAAGCATCAGGACCGGCGCGAACAGTGTCACCGGCACGGCAACCCTGGTGGATCTGACCAATGCCGCCACCATCATCGGCCAGAACATCGGGTTCATCAGCGCCGGCACAGGTGCGGGTCCCTCCAACCTGATCATTTTCAACAACCGGACGTCCACGTCCTACCCGCAGGCATTCGCCAGTTCCGTCACGCTGGCTCAGAGCGACGGAGCGCCCACCGGCACAATGCTGATGGATGCCTTCGGCGGCCCGCTTATGCTCCCGGACGGAAACGGGCTGTATGCATTCGCATACTCGTCCGTGACGGACACATTGCTGGTGGCGGACTACTACAACAACGCTTTGTACGTCTTCACCAACGAGCCAGTGCCGGAACCGGCCAGCTTGCTGGCGCTTGGCGCCGGTGTGGCCGCTCTCGCGGGAACCGTCCGGCGGCGAAGGATCTGAGCAAGAAATCCGGCTCAGAACATATCGTTGTGAGGGCGCAGAGAGGCTGCGCCCTCTTTATTATGCTGTTCCGGGGGCACTGTTTCAGGTGTGGGCCCGTGCTGCCGTCTCCTGACCGACCAGTGCTGGAGGACCGCTGGCCACGGCGACAACGCGACGCTCCAGAAAGACACTGCCGCCCGTGGAGATAGCCCCGGTGCGATCCCGGCGGGAGACGGTGACCCGCGGGCTCGCGGCCCCTGCCTTCAGGGCGGCCTCCACCGCCCGGCTGCGGGCAAGCTCGATCGCGGCCTCCGTGGCCCGGGCAAGCTCCGAGAATTCCATCCGCTCCCGGCGTCCGTGCAGGACGTAGTTCGAGACCTCTCCCGGCCGGATGAGCACCTCTTCCCGGGCGGTGATCTCCGCGGCAACAGCGCCGACCGCGTTAGCCACGTCCGCGTGCTCCGGCACCACGACCCGCACGTCCAGATGCCTGTCCACCGGCTTCACCAGAGTTTCCGCCGGAGCCCCGAGAGCCACCACCGGTGTTGCCAGAGAGACGCGCATCTTTAAAGGCTGTCCTTCGTCTTTGAAGGCTCGATCCACCAGAAAGTCCCAACCCGGGCCGTCCGGAACAAGTTGCGGCTGCTCGCTCTTCACCTGCCTGCGCACAATCACCTCAAAGACTCGCTTGGTGACCTCCCGTAGCGCCAGCGCCAACACCTCATCCGCCGGTAGCCCCATCATAGACGCGAAGACCTCCAGAGCTTTCCGGGCCGCCGCGCAGTCCCAGCGCTGGAACTCCCCGGTCACGTGGAGCAGGTCCGTAGGTGTCAGCGCGCCCCTCTTAACCACCCCTCTGCCCTCCAGCCGCGAAAGAGGCAGAAGCTCCGGCGCGACCAGCCCCATCCGCGCAGCGCACTCCGCCATGGGAAGGGGACAACCGGACAGAAGCTCCACCAGCGTCCGCTCCGGCGGCGTCAATCCCTCCGGCGGCTTCCCGGCCAGAACGAGAACGTCCAGAGCGGATGCATCAGCAGACTGCTGGTAGAATCCGGGATCAAGGAGGTTCAGAAACCGCCGCACTCCCTCGTGCTCCGCCGCTAGGTAGCAAAGGGGAATATTCCGCTCCGGCCCCACGACTATACGCCGGTCCGGTGTGAACGACAACCGGCTGTCTCCACCCAGGCCCACTGTGGTGATCTCCACCGCATCCACACTAATGGTGGAACCGCCAACCACCGCCCCATCGGGAGCCACAGCCACCTGACCGTCCTGTATGACCGCGCAATCAGTAGTGGTGCCTCCAATGTCCAGCACCAGCGCGTCGTCCAGCCCGGTCAGCGCCCGAGCTCCGCTGACACTGGCGGCCGGGCCGGACAGAATTGTTTCCACGGGACGCTCCAGTGCGACGCTCTCATCCACCGGCGTCCCGTCTCCCTTGACCACCAGCAGTCTCCCCTCGATGCCGCGTTCCCTTAGCACGGAACGGACCGAGGAGATCAGATCCCGGATGACTGGCAGGAGGCACGCGTTCGCGATGGCTGTCCGGGCGCGGTTGATCCAATTTAGGCGCCGGGCCACCTCAAAGTCGCAAATGACCGGCACATTGAAAAGCTGATTTGCAAGCTGGCGGACCCTCTCCGCCTGTTCCGGGTTGCGGATGGTGGCCTGCCCCGCCACCACAATGGCGTCACATTGCTCCTCGCGCACAAGACGTTCCAGGGCCGCGATGCAGGCTTCCTCGTCCAGAGGAACGGCCACCTCTCCGGACATCGTGACGTGTCCCGGCACCCACTCGGCCGGTTCGTGACCAATCTGCTGGCGGTTGTGCCACCAGAGGGGAGTCAGAGCGATCAGCCCCACCTTCCGGCTGCGCCCCTCCACAATGTAGTTTGTGGCCAGCGTCGTGGAGAGCGAGGTCACCTGGACCTGCCTGAGTAGATCCGGGGGCAGACGGTCCAGAGCTTCCGAGATGCCAAGGGCAAGGTCGTGATAGGTCGTCAGGGCCTTGGCCTTGGCCAAGACTCTGCGCTCGCCCATGTCGAAGACTACGGCATCCGTGTAGGTACCTCCAGCGTCTATCCCGAGCCCGATCCCGGACGCCCCACCGGACCCGCCTTCCGAGACTACCACCACGTCCCGGTCCGAAAAGACGCCATCAGGCAGTCCCTCCGATTCCAGAGCTGCGGCATCGTAGATGCGGTCGTCTCCGGTGGCCACCACCCGGTGACGGGGAGGCAGAACGAAGATTCGGTCGTCTTCCCATTTTCCGCGCACCAGGCTTCGCATCAGGTCCAGGTCCCCGCGAATCTCCTCGTGCTTCCAGCCCAGCAAGCCGGCGGTCTGGCGGGTAAACGCCTTGCAGGCATCCTCCCCCGGAATCCCCAGGTCTATGTAAGCCGCTCGCGTGTAGTTCTTCTTCCATCCGTCCAGAAAGGAGAGGATGAACCCCGCATTCTCTTCGCCGTAGGCATCGCTGAGCCGCCGGAAGTCTGGATGAGCCGAGATGTCCTCCGTGCCATACCGCCGGTAGAGCTGCGCGGCGTCGCGGTTGCGAGGGTTGATCTTCTGCTCGATCCATCCCCGTGTGTGATACAGGGTGCCCGGGTTGAACCGGAACTGGCGAAGATACTCCTCGCGCGATCCCAGAAACAGAGTGATGCAGTCGTGCGCGCGGGGCATGGCGACCGGTATGTCCCGGGACGAAAGGTTCGCCACCCCGCGGCCGCAAAGCCCGTACAGCAGAGCGATGGCGTCGAACTCCCCAGAGTCGGATGACTGGTCAATCTCCCTTTGGAGTTGCAGGCGCAGGTCACTAGGCGCCTCGTGCAGTCCGGCATCAAGCACCCGGACGCTGACGGAGGCGCCTGGCTCCGATGCGAGATGTTCCAGATACGGCTCGAACACGCCGCAGGCAATGACGCGGATGCGCATAGTAAATCACCCGGCCGGGCGCTCGC
>CALCJH010000132.1 GCA_937967775.1 uncultured bacterium
TTCGTCTCCAGATGCCCGTAGAGCAACGTGGCGTTCGACTTCAGCCCGAGCCCGTGAGCCGTTCGAGCTACCCTCAGCCAGGACTCTCCGTCCAGTTTCCGCCCGAACAGATCCTCGTGCAGACGATCGGACAGAACCTCCACGCCGCCGCCGGGCACCATTCCCAGGCCACGGTCCATAAGTCGCCGGATAGCCTCCTCCAGTGGAAGCCCGCCAGCCTCGGCGATCGCCTCCAGCTCGATCATCGTGAACGCCTTGATGGTGACCCCGGGCCGTGTCTCCCGGACCACACGGAGCAGGTCCTCATAATAGGAAAACGGCAGCCGCGGGTTGACGCCGCCCACAATGTGCACCTCCGTGATGGGCACGTGGCGGTAGCTCTCCAGCTTCGTGCGGACCTCGTCGGGACTCAGAGTATAAGGTTCGGGCCCGCCTTTTTTCGCATAGAAGCTGCAGAACCGGCAGCGCTTGTTGCAGATGTTGGTGTAGTTGATATGCTGGTTGCGGATGTAGTAGGCCCTGTTGCCGTGCCTGGCTTCCCGCACGTGGTTGGCCAGCCTGCTAACTAGCCCGAGGTGGGGAGTCTCGAACAACCGGATCCCGTCTTCTTCGGAGAGGCGTTCTCCTGAGATCACCCGGTCGTAGATGTCGTCAAGTCCTGCTTCTGCAAAGCGCCTTCGGTCGGGATGCATGGTCTTCAGCGGTGAGCTCCTGTCGACTCGTCAGGGGGCCGATAGCGCTGGCCCTGCGCCGGCTCTTTCAACTCCATCTTAGCCCAGCCGCGGCCTTACAGCCACACATTTGCAGGAAGCCTGCCCCATCTGGAACTAATGGGGATGACACGGCCTTTGCGGTCCATCTTCAACGGGGCGCTGATGAGAGGGGCCCTTCCTGCGCAGGAGCCCTTGCCATACGGAGGGGCCGTGTCGTTAGATGCCCAGATCGTCCCAGTAGGCGTCCACCCTGGCTTTGATCTCCGGGCTCATGACGATCTCTTCCGGCCACTCGCGGTTGTAGCCCTCGTCCGGCCATTTTCGGGTGGCATCGAAGCCGAGCTTTCCCGAGAAGTCCGGGATGGCGGCGGCGTGGTCCAGCACGTCGGTCGGCCCGCTGGCGATCTCGATGTCCCGCCTCGGATCGGTGGCTGTTCCCAGCCGCCAGATAACCTCCTGCATGTCGTGCACATTCGCATGCTCGTCCAGCACGATGATGTACTTGGTGAACATCATCTGCCCCAGACCCCATAGCGCGTGCATCACCTTCCGGGCGTGGCCTGGATAGCGCTTGCGGATGCTGACGATGGCGAAGTTGTGAAAGATCCCTTCCACAGGCAGGTTGATGTCCACTACCTCCGGCAGCGTCTTACGAATGAGCGGCAGGAAGATCCGCTCCGTCGCCTTCCCCAGCCATCCGTCTTCCATCGGCGGCCGCCCGACTACGGTGGTGGGGTAGACCGGATCGCGGCAGGTGGTAATCGCGGTCAGGTGGAAGACAGGATACATATCCGCCAGCGAGTAGAAGCCGGTGTGGTCTCCGAACGGTCCCTCCAACCGTCGCTCACCCGGCTCCACGTAACCTTCCAGAACGATCTGGCTATTGGCGGGGACGCGCAGATCCACGGTCACGCACTTCACGGTCTCCACGGGTTTCCGGCGCAGGAAGCCCGCCAGCATCAGCTCGCTGACCTCCTCCGGCAGCGGCGCCGTGCTGGCGTAGATCATCGCCGGGTCGGGCCCCAGGACGATGGCCGCTTCCAGCCGCTCACCGCGCTGTTCGGCCACGCGGTAGTGCTCTGCGCCGCCCTTGTGGCGCTGCCAGTGCATTCCCAGCGTCCGCGAGTCGAACTTCTGCAGCCTGTACATCCCGATGTTCAGAGTGCCCTTCTCAGGGTGCCGGGTGAACACCTGAGCGAGCGTGATGTAAGGGCCGCCGTCTCCCGGCCAGCAGGTGATGATGGGCAGATCGTCCAGACTGGCGTCTCCCGTCCGGACGATCTCCTGGCACGGCCCGGAGCGCACCTCACGGGGGGCGAGATCCTGCAGGCGTGCCAGAACAGGAATCATTTTCAGTTTGTCAAGAACGCTCCGCGGGACTTCAGGGGTCAGAAGCGCATCAATCTCGGCAGCGATGGCGTCAATGTTGTCGGTCTCAAGCGCCAGCTCCATCCTGCGCCGGGAGGCGAAAGCGTTGATAAGCACCGGCATCGAGTGCCCGGTCACGTTGGTGAAAAGAAGAGCGGGGCCGCCGCGTTTGACGGCGCGGTCGGCTATCTCCGTGATCTCCAGATGCGGGTCAACCGGCCGGCTGATCTCCTTCAGCTCGCCGGCTTCTTTCAACCGTGCGATGAACTCTTTCAGATCTCTGTAAGCCACGCTTTTCGCCTCTGTTAAAACGCTCGTCCCGGCCTCCGCTTCAACAAGGAGGCACGCCGGCTTGCACCAGCGTGCCTCGCAACAGGCTGGAGGCTACGGCCTCCGCCAGAGATCACTTGCCGCCCTTCGTCAGAGCGCAGATGGCCCCGGGATCCTTGATGCGCAGCGCGATTGTCTCCATCACCCGCAGGTAATGGTTCAGGTTCCGCGACTCCAGGTAGGCTGTCGCCAGATCCTGCCCCACCGCAAGATCGAAGTGCTGCCGTCCCAGCGCTAGCACCACCCCCTGCTTCTGGCCCAGCACCGGGCACTCGTAAACGCCGCCCGTCAGGGCCTCTTTCGCGTGTGTCAGCTCCAGCGTATCCGAGTCCTTGTAGACCCGCAGCAGGCAAGCGAACAGATCCGGGCTCAGGACAGCGGCATAGGGCGGCGTGTATCCCGCGCCGCTCAGCACGGCCACCGCGTTCACCAGGTTGTCGAACGCCGACCCGCACTCGCTCCAGTCCGAGAGCGCCAGGGTGCGCCGGCCTTTCGCGGTCAGCAGACCCTCGACGCCGGCTTCCTGGTCTCCCAGGAAGATCAGCCGGTCTTCCGCTCTGGCGGTCACCGCTGCGGCGGCCGCCGCGGCTCCTGTGTCCAGAGGCAGTCCCATCTGCCGGCTGGTCTCCAGCGTTCTCCAGTTCAAACAGAAATCCTTGTGCACCACCAGCAGCGGCGTCTGCTCGCGCCCTGCCACCTCGATGGCCGCACCCTCCGATCCCTCAAAGCTGATGGCACCGGGCGATGGCGCAGCCAGCCGCTCGTTCGGCACGGACTGGATCCCCGGGCCCAGCGGCCCGAAGATGTGCAGAACGCGGCGGCCCACCAGATGTTCCTTCGCCACCGCCACAACTGTGCTGTCAATGCTCTCCCATTCCGCCTCGGTCAGCGGAGCTCCGTCCCTCATCAGATAATCCGACATGGTGTTTCAGTCCCCCGTCTCTATCCGTTTCTCAGAAACTGCCTGCTTTAATGTCCCTGCGGCTCGCCGAACAGGGATCCGACGGTCAATCTCAGCTTCCTGACTTCTTTCTCGCTGGCCTGGATATCTCCGGCTTGCTTCACCTGCTCCAGCAGATGCTGGAAGTCCTCTAGATGGAAGGTTTCCTGATCCCGGACAAAGGCCACCAGCTCCGCCAGGTCCTCGCGCCCGGCCTCTTTGAAGCGCGCGATCTGTTCGGCGTACATCTGCCGGGCATGAGCCTCGTCCTGGATGTTGGCCTGCATGCGTCCTTCGTCCGTGTCCGCGCGGACCACCTCAGCTGGCTCCATCACCGGGTCTCCGCCCATCTCCACCACCGCGTCCGCGAACCACGAGATGTGCTTCATTTCATCAATGGCCGCGTTCAGCGCGGCGCGGGACAGCTCGATATCCTTCGTGGCGTGCGACTGATGCAGATACTGCAGGACAGCGCCGTACTCGTGCCCCACATTTCCGTTCAGCATCCGTATGAAGGCCTCTTCCTGCTCCGTGGGTGTGTGGGGCGTCTCTCCCGAGTCCTGCAACTCTTCGGCTTCGCGCAGAAGCTCTAGAAACGTCTCGCGATGTCTCTGCTCATCCGCCAGATGCATCCGGAACTGCCGCTTCAACACCTCGTTAGAGGTCCGCTCGATGGCGGCGGTGTACTCCTGAATGCAGTGCTCCTCAAGCTCCACATCCCTCCGGATCATATCCGCCAGCGATGGTCCTCCGATCATCATCTTGCCGCGCTCCAGCGCGGGAGATCCGCCTAGCTGCACGATCCGCTCGTTCAGCCATTTCCAGTGCACCATCTCCCGGCGGGCCACCTCCTCGATCTCGCACCCGATCTCTCCTTCCCCGGAGTAGAACCGGTGGATCATATACTGGACGATGGCCGCATGCTCGCCCGCG
>CALCJH010000133.1 GCA_937967775.1 uncultured bacterium
GACAGATGTCCACGCAGACGCCGCACGCAGTGCATCGAGCCGCGTCTATCACCGCTGAGCGGTGACAGTCCACGCAACGCCCTGCCTCCGACAGCGCATCGGCCTCAGGCAAGGATGTCTCGATTGAGAGGACCTCTCCACCGGCCGCTGGAAGATCCACTACCGGCGGCCGGACGGCCGCTTCGCCGGGGCGCGACCGGCGCCGGACACGCTCCCGCACTTGCACCGGAACCAGCACCGCTGTCTGCCACTCCTTCAAGTGCTCGCCCGTCAAGAAGGAATGAACTTCCCGGGCCACACGGCTGCCATCGGCGATGGCGTGCACGAACGGCGACGGCCCCAGAATCAGGTTCCCCGCCGCGAACAAACCCGGCAGCGGGGAAGGAGATTCTCCCCCACCCGTCGCTACGATGACAGCGTCGAACCCCTCCTCCAGGAGGCCGGCCCATGAAATAGGGTCCACACGAGTGGACAGATGAAGAATGATCCCCAGACTCAGAATGGCAGCGATCTCCGCATCAAGCACAGAGGGGTGCAGGAGGGACGGCGGCATTGCGACCAGGCGTCCACCCGCTCGTTCTGATCTCTCAAAGACCTCGCAGCGGTGGCCCAGCAGGGCAAGGTCGTGCGCGGCGGTCAGTCCTGCCGGTCCAGCTCCGATGATCGCCACCCGGCAAGATATTGCTGATTCATGCCTAAACTTATACAAGTCTGAGCACGATAGCGAGAACTCAACAGGCTGAACGGACTCCGGACCGTAGAGCTCGCAGACGAAGCGCTCCAGCAGCCGGATCTGCACGGGCTCATCGAGACCGGCGCGGAGACAGGACGACTGGCAGGGAGCATCGCAAGCCCGGCCGCATGTGCTGGCGAACGGGTTCCGGGAGCGGGCAAAACGGTAAGCGTCGGAGTACCGGTCTTCTGAGAGGGCCACAACCATGCTGCGGACATCGGTGCCCGCGGGGCAGGCGCGACTGCACCCCACGGCGTCTAGCAGGGTCCGGACGTCGGGGACGACGGCGTGGAGAGCGTCTGGCACGTCAGGCGAGGTGGAATCCACCGGCATTTCCGCCCTATGATAGCGGCCACCGGGCGGCTCGCGCAATGCCCGCGTCCGGGGAAGGAATTCAGAACCTTACGCCAAGCCGGACCTCGGCCTCGTAACGGCGATCAGTCCCCGGCATGTTGGACTGCTCCAAATCGGTCCGGGAGCCTGAAAGAAGCAGGTTGAAGTCGCTGCCCAGATCCCGCCTCAGTCCGACGGTCAGGCGCCGGCTGGACAACCCCTGGGAGGCCTGGGTCCCGCTGCATTCGTAACCGCCGGTGAGATGAGTGGCGCGCGCCAACCGCACCCCGAGGCCAAGACGCGTCTCCCACCACTCGCGGCCGACCAGATACTCGTCCTTCGACGAGTAACCGCCCGTGAGAGACAGGATGCCGATGTTGGCCTTCACACCCAAAGAGCGGGCATCGAAATACTGAACGTTCCCCTTGTTGTCCTCCGGGTTCTGGGACAGACTGGCGGTAATCCCAAGGAAGCTCACTGGTGCCACACTGAGCGCCAGAGCGGAGGTGTTCACCTCGCTGGAAGAGGAATCCCGGTTCTTGAAGACTCCTTCCACAGTGGCAAAGCCCCACGGTCGGGCGGTGGCCGCGATGTCCCGGACGACAACGGAGGTATTTCCGGAGTCGTTGAACGCGTAGCCGCCCGAAACCGAGAGGAACTCCAGTGGCTGACTCTCGATGCGCAGATCGCGGCTGCGGATGCCCACAAGTCCCGCCTGGCGGTCCGCAATGCCAGCAGAAACCTTCAACCGCTCCGCCGGACGCGCTGCCACCCGGATGGAGCCGGAGGTGTCCGGCCCCGACACGGCGCTATCGTGATCGCTGAACGCCACTTTGACCTCGATGTTTTTGGCGGGAGCCGCTGTCAACCCCACATCAAGAGCGGTGCCCTGCCCCTCCCGGGACGACTCGGAAACCCGGTAGCTGGCATCTACGGCCACGCCCGTGAGCAGCGACGAATTCACAGCCAGGTGCTGCGTCCGCAGCACCGAATCGTTGTTTTCGGCGCCGGTCCAGGTGAACTTCGCGGACGTCCTGTCTCCCAACTTGCCGGCGAGCTGGAGCGTATCCGTAATGGAGCGCGAGCTACCTCCGCCCGCGCCTTTCTGTGTGTCCAGCCGAGTATAAGTTACGTCAGCATCCTTAGACACGGAATACCCCAGACTGTGCCTGAGTGAGGTGGTTTCACCGCCTCCCGCGCGGCTGTCCATGTCCACGCGCTGATAGGCGGAGTTCAGCGCCAGGCGGCCACCATCGGGTTTCCAGGCCAAAGCCAGATCCTGAACGGAGCGCCCGGCCGCGATCCCACGGTCCTTTCCGGCGATCATCTGATGTCCGGCCGTCGCATAGGCGCCGCTCAGGCTCAGTCCCGGAGCCAGCGTGGTGGTCAACCCCACCCTGCCACCCGCGCGGTCACCCAGACTCGACGAGTTTCCCCCGGAATCCGGTTTCAGAAGTAGAGCAGTCTCAAGTTTGGTGGTGGGCGAAAGCGCCGTCGAGCCGGTGAGGCCAAGCAGCGAATCGCTCCGCGCCGCATCGGCGCTGCCCTTCTGGGTGTACAACGTGGTAAGCTTCAGACTGCTGTTGCCTGAAGAATAGAGATCCAGCTCCAGAGGAACCGTGAAAGTGGCATCGTTCCGCACGGACGTTGCCGGATCCAGAAGATATTCCACCATCGCAAGGCTGGTCTGCGAAAGAGGCGACGTGAAGGCGATGTGCCCCTTTGCGG
>CALCJH010000134.1 GCA_937967775.1 uncultured bacterium
ATGGTAGTAGGAGATACGCACGAGACCATGATCATCGTGTTCGAATACGGCCTGCTCGCGCCCCCCGCCGGGTCGCGCGGCCAGGGTGAGCGCCCCTCACCCGGAAGCCGGCCGGAAGACCGCGACGGACGCCCGGCGGAGCCTCAACCATCCGTCAGGCGCACCGCTCGAAGCTCGCGATAGAGGAGCCGTCGCGGAAGATGGAGAGCGTCAGGGGTTCTCTGGCGCTCCCGGGTTTGAAGCACAGGGGAAACCTCCGACAGCAAGGGCCTGCGCCCGTCCAGTCAGCGCATCGGACCATCGTGCGCGGCGGGGCGCCGGATTGCGGCAGACCGGACGCGAGCCGTCGCGCGGCAGGGTCGCGACGGGTCGTCAGGCCCCTTTCCGAGGGGACGGCGCGGGGTCGCCGTCCCCTCCCCTCCCGCACCGAAGATGCGGGAAGAGTACACTCCATGATTCGGGTGATACATCGCAAAGAATCCACACAGCCAACCACGTCCCTTCCCCGATCGCCGTCTCTCAATCCGGCCGCCTGGCGCGAAGGACCCAAATGGAGACGCGGCCTGGGACTGCCCCTGCTGGCCTCCCTGTCGGCGTTCGCGCTCAGCTACCGCGGACTGGGATTCGACATCTGGGACACCGTGGCCATCTCTCTCGTCATTTTCGGGGGGATGGGGGTGGCCCGCGTCATCTACGTGAACGACGTCTACCGCCGGGCCGCAGAGAGGCGCGCAAGTGATGTCGCCGAGCTTTACCGATCCACCCTTCGCTGCCTTGCCGCCGCGATCGACGCCCGCGATGCCCATACGCGGGACCATGTGCGGCTGGTGGAGTTCGTCGCGACGGAGTTGGCCGCGGAAATGGGTCTCTCTTCGGAGGAGACGGAGGGAATCCGAACGGCTGCCCTGCTGCTGGACGTGGGAACCCTGGGAGTGCCGGAGAACATCCTTCTGCAGAGCGGGCGTCCATCGGCTGAGGAGTTCGCCGCAATTCACAACCATCCCGTGCTGGGGGCGGAGATCCTCGAGGAGGTCCCGTTCCCCTGGCCCGTCCAGCGATTCATTCGATCGCATCACGAGCGCTGGGACGGCACGGGATATCCGGACCGGCTCCAGGGAGAAGAGATTCCGCTCGGCGCGCGCATCCTGGCGGTGGCGGACGTATACGGGGCGCTGGTCAGCAACCGCTCCTTCCGCCGCGGATGGCCGCACGAGCAGGCGCTGGCGCACATCCGCAGAGGCGCGGGCTCGCATTTCGATCCAGAAGTGGTCAAAGTGTTCCTGCGGATCGCCTACCGCATTCCGCGGGCCGGCCTGAGCCGCAGCATCCGGGACAGCGAGCGGGCCGCCACCACCATCGCCCGCGCAACGCAGGAGTTCGTGTGGCTCTGGGACATCTCACAGTCCGCAAACTCCACTCTAGACCTGCATGAGACCCTCCAGACGGTGGCGCGCAAGGTAGCGGAGCACATGGACTGTGACGCCTGCGCCATCTTCCTGAAGGATTCCGACGGGGTGGGACTCACCTGCCAAGCGGAGTATCCGGGCGAGCCGGTCATCCTGCGGGGAGCAAAGGTGACCGTGGGCGATCCGGGGACCGGGCAGGTGGCCCGTGATGGCCGTCCGGCCATCATCCGGCCCGGCCGTGACTCGGTGCGCACGGGCGACGGGACTCCCTCGCAGGTCCCCTACGAGTGGGCCGCCATCTCTCCGCTGGGAGCGGGATCCGCATCGCTTGGCACCATCAACCTCTACCGCTCCGGGCGCGACTTCAGCATCGAGGAGCTCGATCTGTTGAACTCCTTGGCCCGTCACGCTGCAGTGCCCCTGGCGAACGCCTCACTCTACGAGGCCGCCCGCCAGGGCGCAGAGAGGGACGCCCTCACCGGGCTGCACAACGTCCGCTACCTCTGCAACCGGGTGGAGCAGGAGTTTGCTCGCTCCTGCCGGACGGGCCGGCCGTTCTCCATCATCGCCGTGGATCTGGACAACTTCAAGAGCGTGAACGACACACTGGGGCACCAGGCCGGTGACGCGCTCCTGCGGGATGTGTCGCAGATGCTGGCGTCCGCAGTCCGCGATTATGACAGTGTCGTCCGCTACGGAGGCGACGAGTTCGTCATCGTACTCAGCGAGGCGTCGGAAGACGACGCCCGGGAGACCATCGTTCGTCTCGATCGCTTGATGACAGACTACGCCTCACGGCTTCCGGGGCTGGCCGCGATGGGCTTCGGGGCCAGCTTCGGTGCGGCGACCTTCCCTCGCGACGGAGCGGATATGAAAGCGCTGCTGGAAGTGGCCGACGCCCGGATGTACAACAGCAAGCGCAGCACCCGCGCGGGTCGCCGGGCCGCCTGACCGCTCGGCTATAAGGCCGCGCAAAACCTGTCCCCTCACCTGCAACGAAATCAAGCAGCCTGTTGCCCCGCGTCGCCCTGTTGCCTGTCAGCGTTTGGTTCTTGGACGGGGCGGACGCGGGGTTGTATAATCTCTGACGCAATCTTAGCTCAGTCAGAGGCATTCCAACTTGAGGACAGCACTGCAGTTCGGCGCCGGAAATATCGGACGCGGGTTCACGGGACAACTCTTCAGCCAGTCGGGATACGAAGTGGTGTTCGTGGACGTGGTCCCGGAGATCGTGGAGGCGCTGAACCGGGAACGCAGC
>CALCJH010000135.1 GCA_937967775.1 uncultured bacterium
CGGCCCGCCTCAATGCGCGAGACGTTCAGCAGGTCCGAGATGAGGCGCGTCAGGCGGTCGCACTCCTGATCAATGATCTCATAGAACTCGCGCGTGGTCTCGCGGTCGTAGTAGCCGTCTACGTCGGCCAGCAGCGTGGAGATAAAACCTTTAATGGAGGTCAGCGGGGTTCGCAACTCGTGAGAGACCGTGGAGACGAAGGCTGTCTTCATGCGCTCCACGCTGCGGATCTCGGTGATATCGTTGAAGATGGCCACTGCCCCGATGGTGGCGCCTTCTTCGTTGCGCACCGGGGTGGTCTGCGTCTGGTATACGCGGGACTCCTGCCCGGTGGGACTAACGATCTCGATCTCGGTGGCCACCTCGCTGTTCTCGAAGATGGATTCCTTGAGAACCTCTATGATCCGCTCGTTCTTGATGACATCTTCGTAGTTGCGCCCGTTGAGGTCCGCGTTCTCCAGCCCCAGCATCTCGCGCGCCGTGCGGTTGATCTGCATGATGCGGCCGTTGCGGCCCACCATCAGGAGTCCGGCGTAGACGCTCTCGATGATGGTTTCGAGCTCTTCCTTCTCCTCGACCACCTCGCGATACATCTGGGCACTGGCCACCACGGCCGCCGCGTTCTTGGCCATCCGCTCCAGAAGGCGGACATCCTCCTCGATGAACACGTTGCCGTAGCGCTTGTTGAAGACATGCAGGACGCCGATGGTGGTGGTGTCTATGACCCGGTTCTCGGAGTCGCGCTTCTCCACGATCAGCGGCACGCAGCAGCCGTTGCGGATGTTCAGGAGGGCGACATTCTCCTTGAGGGTGCGCGGGTCGTTGATTGCGTCGTAGAGGATTTCGGGTTTGCTCTCGCGGAACACCTGCCCGGAGATGCCCTGATCCACGGGCACGCGGAACCGGCGGACCTCCTCATCGGTCAGTCCCAGAGCGGGGCGGGTGGCGACGAGTTCGTTCTCGTCGCGGTCGTAGAGCATGAAAACGCACTTTTCGGCCTGCAGAATCATGGCGATCCGCATGACCAGCCGCTTCAGAGTCTCTTCCAGCTCGGTGATGGGAGCTGGCGGTTCGGCGGATTCGGACGCGCTCCGGAGCTTGGCTTCCAGCTCCTTGTTGGCCTCCTCCAGGATCTTGATGTATTTCTGCTTCTTCTCAAGCTCCTCGGAGAGCAGGCGCACCTGTTCTTCCAGCGGCGTACCCGTTACTGCGTTGGGATTTGTCGTTTCAGGCATAGTTATCCAAGTAGTGCGGTCAGCGTCTGCGCGTCCCTGGCAGGGCCCTGCCGCAGCCCGTTCGATGTGGAGCCCTTCGCTCCGGGGGAGCGGCGCAACCGTGCGGAGCGGTCCTCTCCCCGTCGCCAAAGAATGGCAGCAAGCCCGGGGGCAGGAACCGTCTGCTGCCTCCTGCGTCGAGTATACCATCAGCGCAAAATGGCAGTCAAACTTGCCCGGACGCGCTTTCGCGTCCCCTTGATAGACGTCCCGGGAGCCCTCCGGGTTCGGCAGCGCCTTGCCTTGGGCACTGCCCTCGGCCGCAATCTTACGGAAATCTTCGGCGCGGGACGTGACCATCTACAGCGGAGCATCGGCATTGCCCGTGGGCGCTGGGCGTGCTAAAATCGGCGAGGAACAACACCAAGGAGGTTGCACGGCCCTTGCTCATACGGCAAAAAGAGCTTAGGCGGAGGCGAAAGCGCGCCCGGGACCGCTACAAGGAGCGCATGAAACAGCAGCAGGCGGGCGGAGAGCGCAAGACCGCGGCCCGCTCATCCCGCGCGCGAAGCGCCCAGAGCCAGCAGAGTGCATGATGGACCGGAGGCGCCGGCAGGTCACAAACGGCATGCCTTAACGCCCGCGAAGAACGAAGGCTTTACACAAGGGCCGGAGGGCACAAGTCCCACCGGCCTTTTTCTTCCAGAAAAAAACTCAGGCCCTGTGAGGCGCGCTCAGCCCTCTCCGGAACCGGACGGGGCGGGTGAAGCGAAAAAGATCTCCTGAATCACCCTGCGCGCCGCTGGCTCATCCACCCGTAGGGCGGAGCGCGTCGGGGTGGCTGGGAGCACCTCCATGCGGATGTTCTCCGTACCCACCGACCGCACGAATCCCGCAAGACAAAGTGCCTGTCCTGTCGTAAGATTGGTGCGAGACTCCTCGGTGGCGATGGCCAGAAGGCGAGGCAGCTTCATCAGGCTGGACGGGCGGGCCAGGTGGGCGGCCAGGCTGTGAAGCAGGCGCTGTTGACGGGCAATGCGCTCCTGGTCTGTATCTCCGTGGCCGTCGTTGGACTTGCGGAAGCGCACCAGTCCCAGCGCCTGTTCCCCGTTCAGCTTCTGTAGTCCCGGCTTGAGGTGGATGTGCAGGTTCCCCCAGTTGTCGTCATAGTTCAGCTCTTTGTCCACCTCCACCATCACACCGCCCGCCTCATCCACCAGCCGGGCAAAGACGCGGTAGTCCACCAGGACGTAGGCATCCGGGGAGACGCCGGTCAGGTTTTCCACCACCTGAGCCACCAGTTCCGGCCCTCCGTACTGGTTGGCCGCATTGATCTTGTGCCGCCCGCGGTATCCCGGGATGCGCACCAGAGTATCCCGTGGGATGGAGAGCATTCCGATCCGGCGCTCCCGGAAGTCCACGTGCGCCAGCAGGATGGCGTCCGTCCGCCCGCGGGTGTCCATCACCTGCCCTCGCCTGTCGCGGTCCTCGTCGCGGCCCAGAAGCAGGATATTGACCGAATCACGTCCCGGGAAAGCGCGGGCGGGCGA
>CALCJH010000136.1 GCA_937967775.1 uncultured bacterium
GCCTGCGGCGTGCCGGAGGGACGCAGCGTCTGATAGATCAGGTCCTGAAAATCCACCCGGCCCTTCTTGAAGCCGTTAGTGTTGAGGTTGGCAAGATTGTTGGAGATGACGTCCAGCTGAAGCTGCTGGGCCGCCATTCCCGTGCTTGCGCTCCAAAGACTCCGGATCATTCCCGTACTCTCCTGTCGCAGCGGCGGCCTCTGCCCGCAAGTCTTGCGCGGGCCGGCCGCGGCTGATGCCTCAACATGAGCAATCGTCTCCGGAGCGCCGGAGCTTTAGCGGGGCTGCGAGCGCACGTCTGTGTAGCGCAGCTTCAGCCCCGGAGAGTCTATGCCCACCGAAATGCCGGAATAGCCGGAATAGAAAGTGGGGTTTCGCCACACCGGCTGGACGGGCGTGTAGACGAAGATCTTCTTTGGGATGACCCAGACCCCGCCGTATCCGTACGGCGGCACCGGGATGACAGGATACCCGTGATAGTAGACCGGAGGAGCCAGCGGAGGTCCCACCTTGACGGTGGGCGGCGGCTGGAACGGCGGCAGGTCGGCGGCGTAGATGTTGACCCGGCTGGCACGGCCGAGGAACTCCATCGCCTTCGCTGGATCTACGGGCCGCTGGCTTGCGGGCTGCTCCTGTGGCCGGGAAGCGCCGGCGCGCGTTTCCTGTTCGTGGCTGCGCGCGGTCTGAGGAGCGGGCGGAGTGGAGGCGCGGGTGCGCTCGCCGTCGCGCGCCGGTTCCGCGGGACGGACGCGGACCAGGTAGACCTTCCGGCCCTCACCAGCCGCCATCTCCTCCCACCGCAGCCCGCTGGCGCGGCAGATGGCGTTCAGCGCCGTCTCGAAGGGGACGTCCTGCAGGGATAGATCGAGCGTCCCCTTGACGCCCGGCTCCACAAGGATCTCCACTCCGGCGTCTCTGGCCAGCCGGTCGAGAACCTCTGTGATGCTTTTGCCGGCAGCAAAGACGGACACCGGCGGCCCGGATGGCGCTGCCGTCAGGCCGGATACCCCGGCGGCCAGAAAGGTGGTCACCGCCAGCGCGATGATGGTTATTTTGAAGCCCGATGCGCAGGTCATTTCCGCTCTTCCTCCTCTCCTGAGACGACGGTTCACCGTCCTCACTCCGTCATTTAATTAGACGCAGGAAATGGGGTGTGGCTTCAATGCCTCAGGCATAATCGCCGCGCGGGATGCGGGGAAGGGGACAGCGGGTCATAATCGCGAGGGAAACTGCGTTTTCCGCGTGTTTCCTGCCGGAAATCAGCTGCGCCAGCAACAGCGGAGAGAAAGAGAGACCCCATGACAGACCTGCCGGACCTGCACAGCCGCATCTTTCACGAGGAGATCAGGCCGTGGCTCCCCCCGCGGATGGTGGACATCCATTGCCACCTAAGCCTGAAGGAGAACTGTGGTCCCATCTCCCCGGAGCGGATGAAGGAGATGTGGGCCATTGAGGTGGGAGCGCACCAGACGTGGGAGGAGCTGCAAGAGACCGGCCGGCGGCTGCTGCCCGGAATCGAGATTCAGTTCCTGGCCTTCGGCGCGCCGTTCCGGGAGATGGATATCTCCGCCGAAAACCGCTATGTGCTGGAGGTGACGCACCGGGCGAAAGGAAATGTGCGCGGGCTCTACGTTGTGCGGCCGGATGAGACTCCGCAGGCGGTCGAAAAGGCTTTGGAAGACGGTTTCCTGGGGCTGAAGCCCTATCCCGACCTGGCCGAGAGTAAGGATGGAAAGGAGCCAGGCGTCTTCGAGATGATTCCCCGGCCCCTCCTGCGTGTGCTGGATGGCCGGGGCGGGATCCTGATGCTGCACCTGCCGCGCAAAGGCCGTCTGGCCGACGAGGACAACATCCGGGAAGTGTGCGAGCTGGTGGAGGAATTCCCGAATGTCCGCACGGTGGTCGCGCACGTGGGACGCGCCTACTGCCTTCCCAACGCCGAGAAGGGCCTTCCCCACTACCCGCAATCGCCGAATCTGTTCTTCGATATCTCCGCCAACGTCAATGCCGACGTGTTTGCGCTGGCGCTGGAGGTTGTGGGGACGCAGCGGCTTCTTTACGGCTCGGATCTGCCCATCACGCGGATTCGGCTAAAGCGCGAGTGCGTGGGGGACGACTACATCAACTACACGGACGGGGATTACTCCTGGAACACGCGCCGCAAAAGCCCCGAAGAGGAGGCCCAATACACTTATTTCCTTTACCAAGAGCTTCTGGCGCTCATCGAGGCCGCCCGCCGGAGAGCTTTCTCGCCGGCAGACCTGGAACCGGTGCTGTTCTCGAACGGCCGGAGGCTTCTGGACGAAACGTGCCGCTGACCATCAATGTCTGCTCGCTTCCGGCAGGACTGAAGTGTATGTTCGCGGAAGACTCCCGCGGGTAAGTCCGGGAAGCTGAGAGGATGATGGGACCAATGGCTCAGGAGAGGGTTTTCGGCTTCGGACTGATCGGCGCGGGCGCCATCAGCACCATGCACGCCACAGTGATCGAGTGCCTGCCGGATGCGCGGCTGGTGGGTGTGACGGCACTGCCTTATGAGGCGGCCCTGGAGTTCGCTCAGGCGCGCGGGGCCCGCGCCTACCGGACCGTGGACGAGCTTCTCACGGATCCGGAGATAGATGTGGTGGCCATCGGGACGCCCTCCGGACTTCACCCGGATCAGGCTGTGGTCTGCGCCCGCGCGGGAAAACACGTGCTCTGCGAGAAACCCCTGGCCATCACTCTGGAAGGAGCGGACCGGGCCATCCACGCGGCGGAGGAGGCGGGCGTGAAGCTTGCGGTGGTGTCGCAGCGGCGGTTCGATCCTCCGTGCGTGGCGGTTCACAGGGCCATCGAGGAGGGAGTGTTCGGACGCATCGTGCTGGTGAACGGCATCGTCCGTTACTTCCGCGAACCGTCCTACTACACCAACAGCAACTGGCGGGGAACCTGGGCTCTGGACGGCGGAGGAGCGCTCATCAATCAGGGCATTCACATGGTGGATATGGTGCGGTGGTTCGGGGGAGACATCTCCACTGTGAGCGGCTTTGCCCGAACGCTGTCGCACTCCATCGAGGTGGAGGACACGGCGTCCGCCACGCTGGAGTTCGCAAGCGGCGCGCTGGGAGTCATCCAGTCCACCACAGCGGCCGCGCCGGGACTGTATCTGACGGTGGAAGTGCTGGGGGACCGGGGCTCCGCGGTCATTCAGGATTCGGAGGTCGTCTACTGGAACACGCTGGATGGAGGCGGCCCGCCGGAACTGGAGGGGCCTAAGACCGGAAGCGGCACGCGGGATCCAATGGCCTTCTCGCACACGGGACACCTGAGCCAGTTCCGGGATCTGCTGGACGCCATCATCGAGGACCGCCCCCCGCGCGTAGACGGATGGGAGGGGCGCAAGACTCTTGAGGTGGTGCTGGCGGTGTATGAATCCAGCCGTACCGGGGCTCCCGTGCGCCTCCCCCTGAGCTGAGCGGCTGTCGCGAAAACACCGCTACGCGAGCAAGACATCCTCAGCATCAGGCAGCCAGACCGGTCTTCGGCGTCCAGAAGACCGTGCCTCGCAACTTGCTCCCGGATGGGCCCACCCTCCCCGGGTCATTGAGCGGCCTGCGGCGGGAAAGGCACCGGAGCGCGACACAGAGTCTGAAGCGGGACAGGCCGGACACCGCTGAAAGATCTTCGGCCTCTTGCGTTTGGGATACCGTTCGTGGTATCAACCTATTGATTATCAGACTCTTCGTTCGGGAGGACGGTCCCATGACGTCTCGGGAACGCATGCTTACCGCGCTGGAAAACGGCAGGCCAGACCGCCTGCCCGGCCAGGTACACAGCTGGATGCGCTACTATCTGCAGAACTTTCTTGGCGGATGCGACCAGTTCGAGGCTTACGAGAGGTTCGGGCTGGACATGGCCATCTATTCCGGGCCGTCCTGGATTTACAGCGATCGGGACCTGGCCAACTGGCAGGAGTCTGATACTTTTCTGGGAACCGACGAAACGGGAGCCTCCAGCAAACGCTGCGTCGTCACAACGCCCGGAGGCGAACTGACCTACACCGTCGGGTGGAATGACATCACCTCATGGCATACGGAGCCCATCATCAAGACTCCCGCCGACTTCGAGCTGTGGGACCGCTACTATCCCGTTCCCGTCGGAGTGGACTGCACTCAGCTTCGGCGTGACCGCGACCGCCTGGGAGACCGGGGCATAGTGCGCGGCATTTCCTGGTGCTACGGGCAGCCCGGCCCCTGGCAGAGCTTCTGCTTTATGGTGGGCACTCAGGAGGCCATTCTGTTCGCCATTGACGACCCCGAATGGGTCCACCACGTGCTGGAGCGCTACACGCAAAAGACCGTCCGATGCATCGAGATGATGGGCGAGGCAAAAGCTCCCCTGGACCTGGTGGAGATCGGCGGCGGCGCGGGTTCGAATACGGTCATCAGCCCGGCGATGCACCGGGAGTTCTGCCTTCCGTACGACCGACGGCAGGTGGATGCGCTCCACGCGGCGGGCTACAAGGTGGTCTATCACCTGTGCGGAGGCCTGATGCAGATGCTGGATCTGGTGGTCGAGAACGGCTCGGACGGTCTGGAGACGATGACTCCGCCCTCGATGGGAGCCGACTGCGATCTGGCGGAGGCAAATCGCCGCGTGGGCGACCGGCTGTTCTTCGTGGGCGGATTTGACCAGAACCAGGGCTTCGAGAACGGCACTCCGGAGAGCGTCCGGGAACAGGTGTTCCGGCTTCACACGTGCTGTCCGGACGGCGGCTACATCTGCAGCCCCAGCGACCACTTCTTCACTGGCGACCCGGCGAACATCCAGGCCTTCGCCGACGCCCTGAAGGAGTGCGTCTACTAGGGGATATCAGCGGACCATCGCATATCCGCGCTCACGGAAATGCGAATTGAACGCGAACACCCTGTCGGCCGACCTGTCCCGGATTACCTTGAACCCCGCGTTCATTGAGACCGTCACGAACTCGCTAGTACGCCGAGTCCACTTCTCTGGCCGTTGCGTGGAACGACTTGGGAAAAGGAATCCCGTGAGCCTCCAGCCGGACAAAGCGGATCTCGCCCGGTCTGAGATTCCAGAAGACCTCACGCTCGCTTCCCACCAGTTTTTTGGCCGCGTCATACCATTCACAGCGCACCTCCACATATGGCACAACAGTTGGCCTGTAGTTCTTCAGCCTGGCGACGAACACTCCGGTTGCGAACGCAGGCCTGTCGCCGGCTCTCGTCTTAAAATATTCTGTCCATCCGTTCTCGCCTGAAAGAACGAGACCGAAGCCAGGCGAGTGTCGCGCCCCCCATTTCTTCAGCACCTCGACGATGTCGCTATTGCGATGCCGTGTCCGGATGTCCAAAACTGTCTCTTCCAACATATTCAGCCGGTTCACTTTGGCTCCTCGCGACAGCAACAACTCCGCAACCCGCGGTTCACGGGCAAAAAACAAAGGGGTGGCACCGAAAAAAGCCTCCTCATCCGGAGGGTAACCGGCGTCAAGAAGGGCTTCCACTACTTCTGGAGAACTTTCCATCACCGCACAGGACAACGGACGCACCAGTTCTCCCTTAGGCGGCTCGGTAGTCGGTTGGGGCAGGCGGGCCAGCGCCATCCTCACCTTCTGCACGTCCTTGCTGCGAATGGCCGCATACAAATCCTCCACAGGACCCGCCCAGCAGGCCGCAGCCAGATATGCAAGTGCGGCCGCCGCGATGCCCAGCCCGATAAGGACCCTCTTTGCCCTGAATCGGAAAGCTCTATTCTGACCAGTCATCATTCTGCATCCCCCTTTTCTAGAATCTGACCGCAGTCATAATAGGGCACCACCCTGTCAGTTCCTGTCAGGGTAAACTGGACGATTGAAAAGAGATGGGAGGTAGCGGAGGAACCGAGAAGATATTCATCCAATCATACCATCAATCGCGCTCCACCCCGCCGGACCGGCGTGATTGAGGAGGACATCCCGATGCTCAACAGACTGCTCGCCGCCATAATCTGCGCTCCGCTGGCCTTTCTGGCCGCAGCGTGCGCCGCCCAGACTGTCAGCGTCCCTCAGGATGAAGCTCGCCTCTGGATCTGCCACACCGTGCCACTTCCGAAGGAGATCACCATCCGAGAGAAGGTATCCGTTCCTGTAGACGGAGTGGCTGTGCGCGTCCCGGCACGCGCAGGCGATGTGGTCCTGACGGCGGTCGAAAGCTTGAAACAGCCCCTTGGAACAGCCGGGAGGCCGGACCCCCTAAGCCCGACCTTCACCATCAACTTGGAGCTGGGAGGGCCATCAGCCGAACCGCTCAAGAGCCTGAAAAACGCGGGACAGGCCTGCCGGATCATTCCCGCCCCGTCAAAGGATGGTCTCACCATCATGGCGCTCCAGCCAATCGGTCTTCGCTACGGGCTCGTCACCCTCAACCAGCTTCTGCGGCCGCGCGTCCGCGGCTCCCTGGTGGAGATCCCGCTCGTCGAGATGATGGACTGGCCGGACATGGCCGACCGCGGACTATGGGGAACGGACAGCTTCCGGCAGATCCCCTGGATGGCCGAGCGGAAGATGAACATCGTGGAGCAGATCTCCAACATCGGAGTGCGCCCGGACGGCTCCACGTTCGGGAAGTACAAGGAGGGGCAGGATGCTCTTGTTGAGGTGGCTCCGAAGCTGGGAGTGAACTACGTGCCGGTGGTACTGCACCTGGAGCAGGTCATCGGCAAGGGTGTGTCCGACGCCTATCCGCAGCTGGTGGCCAAGAACGGCGGCTCCCCCCGCAGCATGTGCTACTCGGAGCCCGCCGTGGTGGACGTCATCGGAGGCTGGATCGCCGACCTGGCCAGCCAGCCGGGCGTCCGCGAAGTGGACGTCTGGATGACCGAAAACATGGCGGGAGAGAAAGGCTGCCTGTGTCCGGGGTGCGCCGGTCAGGATCGCAACGTCCTTGAGATCCGCGCCATACTGGCCGGATGGGAGAAGGCGAAAAAGCGCGTCCCGGGCGTGGGACTGCGCATCCTCACCAGTGAAGAGACAGAGGACAGCAACAGAAAGATCTTCGACGAGCTGCCCCTCGACGTCTTCATCTGGTATTACCACAGCCTGCTGACCTACACCGCTAACAGCATGCCCATGCTTCGCCCGTATCTCGCGGAATACGCGAAGAAAGGGCATCCCATCGGCGTCTGCCCCAACCTGGTCTACTCCATCCATTTCGCCCAACCGTCCACAGGACCGCAGTTCGTCCATGCCCGCATGAGCGAGTTCCTTCAGAAGGGGATGAGCGGACTGCTTGGCTATGCCACCCCGCGCGTCAACTACGGCCGATTCAACGTGGAGGCGGCGGCGGAGTGGGGGTGGAACCTCGACGGCCGCTCACCGCGGGAGTTCGCATACTCGTGGGCGGTGCGGCAGGGACTGCGGGACCCGGAGAAGTTCGCGGACTGGTGCGATGTGGCGGGGCCGGTCAGCTGGGCGGTCAGCGGTTCCCACTGGGCTTCCGGCGAGAACCGCAACGTGCCGGGCAAAGTGGCCAAGCGCCTGAAGGAGGGCACGCTGCCGGAGCTGGGCTTCGTGCTCTGGGACGCCTACGCAAGCCCGTGGGGAGACATCAAAGGAGAGGCGCATTTGCAGAGGTTGCTGGTGGACTCCGCGAAGGCAGTCCAGATGTCGCGGGAGATGGGCATCCCCGAGTTCTACTATGAAAGCCTGGTGTACCGCGGGCATATGGAGGCCATCCAGGCTCTCTGGGAGCTGAGAAAGCTGGTCCGCAACGGCTCCATCCGCGAGCAGGACCGCGAGGCTGCAACCCGCTGGTTCCGCGCCTATATCCGGGGGTTGCAGCAGGTTGTGGACGTGCTGCCGCGCTGGGAGCGGCTGGTGCCGGGCCGCCCGGAGGAAGAGAAGGACTGGATGTTCACGGACCGGCCAGTCGAGACCGCGCAGCGGATGATCGACGAGATGCGGGAGGTAGCCCGGGAGATGGGTATCCGGCTCTAAGGCAGAGCGTTCTGCAGGAAAAGAAGCTCCGGATGAATCCGGAGCGGGGCGCCGCGCATCCAAGTCTGTGCAAGGAGGTCAAAACAGACACGATGTACGGCACTGCAAAAGAGTTTTTCGAAGCGCGACGGGACAACGCGCGCAAGACCCGGGATAACGCCCCGCAGGCGGCCAAAGCGTTCGCTCAGATGGAGCTCGCCCTGATGGCTGACGGGGCGCTCAGCGCGAAGACCAAGGAGCTGGTGGCTCTGGGCATCGCGGTCGCCGAGCACTGCGTCCCCTGCATCCGGGCGCACATCGCCGCTGCGTTGGAGGAGGGCGCAAGCCGGGAGGAGATCCTGGAAGCGGCGGGCGTGGCGGTCGTCATGGCCGGAGGGCCGGCCTACATCCACATCCCTCTTGTGGTGGAAACGCTGGACGAGCTCAAGAAGGAGGAGTAGATGGCACGCAAGGCTGTTTTCTACCCTGGAAACAGCTTTTTCACCCGGAAAGGGAACTTTGGCACGATTCTTGTAGTCAATAAGGACGGAAACCCTATCATCTTTTCTCCTTCTGTCACCATAGTTTGACTTCCCGCCGCCCAAGCGGCGGGCTTTTTTTCATCCCGCCGGTCTCGCCACCAGCCCGGGGAAGCAACTGCCTCTCCGGGGCTCCCTCTCTCCCTGCGCTCTCCCTAGGGTGGTCGAGTAGCACGGCGTCAGCCGCGCGTATAGAGATCAGTCCGCCTGCCGCCTGCAGTTTGGACTCGTCCGGTTGCGCCGGACGGCTCAACCACCAAAGGATGCGCTCCGGAACGCGTTCCCGGAAGACCGGACTCCAGGGAAGCACTTTTATTCCGGTCCGCCGTCCAGGCCGAACAGATCCAGAGACTGCTGACCGCGGGCGGCAGAACGGGAAGATCGTGGTGGAGGGCACAGGTGGTCCAGATCTTCCCCCAGGGCAGGCTCAAGCCGGCAGGCGAAGCGATACAGTTTCTCCTTCAGATACTCCCGGTCCTCGTCGCCGGCATAGTCTTCGATGCGCGCAAGCGTCCCCTCCACGCGGCGATAGAGCTGCAGATAGTCTCCCTGGGAGGTTCCCTCCAGGGCGTCTGCGGCCCTCTGGAGAGAACGGCCCTGCAGGGCCTTGGCCGTGACACGCTCCCGCCTGCAGAACTCCCAGGGCTGCAGCTGTCCCTCCTCTATACGCCGCATAAAGTCCCTGTAGAGCTCTCCCACCTCTTCTTTCCGCCCCTGCGCGATCAGGTCCACAGCCCTTGCCAAAAACTCCTGCCCGAAACGCTCGTCTGCGCGCGACCGGAGGGCGGCTCCCTTGAAGACCTTCGCGCCGTCGTACCCGAACAGGACGTAGTTCTTCACCTTCAGGGAGATCATCGCCTGCCAGCGCCCATCATGCGCCAGATGGATGCCTTCGGGCAGCCGCTCAGAGACGCGCCGTAT
>CALCJH010000137.1 GCA_937967775.1 uncultured bacterium
CGCTGCTTCATCTTCGGCCAGTCGTTCAGCATATAGAACGTGGCGATCAGCATGACAATGACGTTCAGCAGGAAGCCCACCGTCCCGGAGAGGCCGCCCAGCAGCCGCCGCAGCATTTTCGGTCCTTCCGTCTTCGCCACCTCTTCCAGCGTCGCGCTCAGCTCCGCCGCCGTTCGCGGGATGGGCAGGCGCAGGCGCTCCACCAGCTCGTGGCTCGAAATGGAGACCCAGAGCTTGCGGGCCTGATCTATATATGTAGGCCACTGCCGGGCCAGAGCCTCGCCTTCTGCCACAATGATGGGGAGGAGCCAGAACAGAAGCGACCCCATCAAGGTGAAAAACACCACGTAGACGATCAGCACACCGTAGCTGCGGGGCAGACCGCGCCGCTGCAGCCGCTGCAGGGCGGGATCCAGGACCGCCGCCACCGCCATGGCGATCAGGAACGGAGTGAGGACGCGGCTCACCAGCCACAGCAGAACGACGACGAAGGCCAGAACCACCGCAGCCGCCGCGAGGCGCGACGCCCGCATGGGGACCGGCACTACGCTGTCAGCATTTCCCGCAGCTTTTTGAGCGCCTTGTTCTGAAGCCGCGACACGTGCATCTGGCTGATGTTCAGGCGTTTGGCCACCTCCGTCTGCGACATATCGAGGAAATAGCGGTAGAGAAGCACTGCGCGTTCACGCTCGCCAAGGTTCTGCATGGCCCGCGTGAGGTCGTCATAAAGCTCCAGTTTCTCCAGCAGTTCGTCCTGCGCCCCCAGCGAGTCGGACGGCTTCATCCCCGCCGCGTCCCCTTCGCTGGACGAGGGAGCATCAACGGAGACCGGCGAATACGCGCTGGCCACGGCCAGCCCGTCGAGAACGTCCTGCGGCGGCACCTCCAAGCGCTCGGCGATCTCCTCGATGGTGGGCTCGCGTCCCAGTTCGTGCGAAAGCTCCTCAGAGACCTTGGAGACCTGCTGGTTCAGCTCCTGAAGGCGCCGCGGGACTTTCAGGCCCCACGCCCTGTCCCGGAAATAACGGCGGATCTCCCCCACGATGGTAGGTGTGGCGAAGGTGCAGAACTTCGAGCCGCGAGCGGGGTCGTAGCGGTCAACGGCCTTGATCAGGCCGATATTGCCCACAGCGATCAGATCTTCCAGAGGCTCGCCGCGGTTGGCAAACTTGCTGGCCAGGTAGCGCACCAGCCTCTGGTTAGAGTCTATGAGCTGCTTCCTGAGGCGCGGATCCCGTGTCCTGGCGAATTCCCTGAAAAGCTCCTCGGAATCGTCGCGGTCGGCGTTGCCCCGGCGGCTACCCCGCGGCATCTCTTCCCTGTTCACAGTTTTTGACCAGGCGAACCACCTGTCCCCCGCCGGCGGCCTCGCCGATTCCCACCTCATCCACCAGAAGCTGCATCAGGGAGATGCGGAAGCTTTCGTCATCGAAGTCCGGATCAATATCCAGGGAACCGGAAGGGCCGGCTTCCGGAGGAATGGGAACATCGTCGCAAATGGTGAGGACGATGCGTCCTTCCTCCAGCTCTCCTGTGACGGTGATGCGCGAGGCCGCACGTCCCGCCTTTTCCGCCCGTTGCACCGAGGATGCGCAAGCTTCTCCCACCGCCAGGCGCAGATCCTCCACCTCGTTGTACGAGAGGGGAAGCCGCCCGCACAGACCCAGAACGGCAAGCCGCACCACCGAGACATACTCGGCCAGCGCGGGGACTCTGAGTTCCATCACCGGCGCATCGTTGAGCGACACGGGCTCAGTTCCTTTCCGCGCGCGCGACCGCCTCGTCCACCGACTTCAGGATGGTGAACACGTTATGAAGCCCTGTGACCTCCAGCACGTGTTGGATCCTGGGCTTGGGGTTCACCAGAAATACCTCACCGCCGTTCTCGCGCGAGCGCTTCAGGCCGGCCACCAGGATCCCCAGACCGCTGGAATCTAGGTAGTCCACCTTGCTCAGGTCCATGACGAGATACCTCGACCCGCCGTCAAGCTGCTCCAGCATCGCCGACCGGACCCGGGGAGACGAATACACGTCTACTTCTCCGGAGAGAGAGACCACCGCGATGTTGTCTCCCCGTTTCTCCGTATGGATGCCCAGTTCCATCAAACCTCCAGACTCTTCCCTGCCGGACTGTGCCTCTCGCGCACCTTTACCGGGCTTGCCCACCGTTCCCAGCCGGGAATCACGGGCGGCGCCCGTCCCGCGGACGGCTTCCGTTTCCGTTCCCTGTTTCTTTCTTAGCCCACGTTCTCGGTCGAGGAGTCCACCTCTTCCGCTGCCTGGCTGACCGCCTCGCGCCCGGCCTCCACGGCCTCCTTGATGCGGACGCTGGCTTCCTCCACCAGATCTTTGCCTTTGGCGGCCAGCTCCTCGGCGCGGGAGACAAGGTCACCCGCCACCCGCTCGGCCTTGCTCTTCAGATCATCCAGCGTATGCCGGACATCCTCGCGCATCTCCGTGCCCGTCTTCGGGGCGAAAAGCAGGGCCACGGCGGCCCCCACGAGCGCCCCCAGTCCCACACCCGCGAGCACATTGATCAGGACATTGCGGTCGCTTCGCTCATCCATTCCTGCTCTCGTCCTTTCGTTTGTCGGAGGGGTTCAACAATCTGTCCAACCCCGCAGCCAGACCGGCCGCCACCCGGGCCGCCATTCCGGCCGAGTTGGCCGCAACCTTTTTCGCCGTTCCCACCGCCCGCAGACCCGTCACCGCGCTTGCCACTGCGCCCACCGCGCGCTCTGCTGCACCGATCTTCACCGTCACCGACTGGACGGTCTGTTGCACCTGGTCGAGGATACTGTTCGCGCGGTCTGTTACGGTGCGCACCTGGGTCTGGACGGCTTCGGAGGTCTCAGTGACAACCTTCGCTATCCGCCGCAGCACGAGGAAGGCCATCAGCAACATGAGAATGATGAAGGCCACCAGGATGGTGAGCAAGATAGCGATCCACAGGCCCTGGCCGGCTGTCACTGCTGCACTCCTCCTTCAACGGGCTGCCTGGCCCCGCGGCACACGCTCTCGATCGTGCCGCCGCCCAGCACCGTCTCCCCGTCATAGAACACAGCTGCCTGTCCCGGGGTCGGTGCGCGTTCCGGGGTGACGAACTCAAGCTCCCACTCGCCGTCCGGCAGCGGCCGGACTGTGGCCGGGACTTCGCGCATATTGTATCTGACTTTACAGGTCACGGCAATCGGACCGGCCGGCGGTTCTCCCGAGACCCACTTCACCGCTCCCACCCGTACGCTGTTAGCCATCAGCTCTTCCCACCGGCCCACGGTGATGATATTCCGGCCGGTGTCTATGTCCACCACATACAGTGGTTCGGCGGCGGCCACACCGATCCCCTTCCTCTGGCCGATGGTGAACCCGACCGCTCCGGAGTGCCTTCCCAGAATCCTGCCCGAGGTGTCTCGTATCTCCCCTGGCAAAGCCGTCTCCGGCCTGCGCTGCGCCAGGAAGGCGCGATGGCCTTCGCTGCCCACAAAGCAGATCTCCTGGCTGTCTGGCTTCCGCCACACGGGCAGCCCCATCTCTCTTGCCAGCGTCCGGGCGTCCTTCTTGGCCATGTCCCCCAGAGGAAACTCCAGGCGCGCAAGCTCCCGCTGCCCCAACATATACAGCACGTAAGACTGATCTTTCCGGGGGTCGGCCGCCCGCAGGAGGGTGAACCGTCCTTCAGCGTCCCGGCCGATCCGCGCATAGTGCCCCGTGGCCAGGCGCTCCGCCCCCAGAGCCTGCGCTTTGCCCAGCAGGGCGCTGAACTTCACGTGCTCATTGCACCGGATGCACGGGTTCGGGGTCCTCCCGCGCGAGTATTCGTCCAGGAAATCGGCGATGACGGAGCGCTCGAACTCTTCCCGCATATTGAGGACGTAATGGGGGATGTCCAGCAATGTGGCCACGCGACGCGCGTCCTCCACGGCGTCCAGCGAGCAGCATCCCTGCCCCTCAGAAGGCGCGTCGGACGGCCAGATCTGCAGCGTCACACCGATGACGTTGTATCCCTGCTCCTTCAGCAGGGCTGCGGCGACGGAGCTGTCCACTCCGCCGCTCATCGCCACCACCACTGTCATCCCGGCTCTGTCCCTCACGGCGCCCACCTCGCAGGATCGTTCCGCCTCAGGCGCCGGAGCGGGCGCGTCGGCACTCCGGGCAGTAGCCGCCGATCTCCACGCGCGCCATCTCGATGGAGTAACCGCGCTTGGTCTCCACCTCCCGCTCCATCTCCGCCCAGGTCTCCGGCTGCATATCCTCCACCTTGCCGCACTGCATGCAGACGATGTGCAGGTGCATCTTCTCGGGGAGCGGCTCGTAAAAATGTCCGTCGTGCTCCCCCATGTGCAGCAGATCCAACTCGTCTATGAGCCCCAGCTTCCGCAACCGCTTGATGGTCCGGTAGACGGTGGTCTTGTCAATGGCGGGGACGCGACGTCGCGCCTCGCGCAGCAGCGTGGGGGCGTCCAGGTGCTCGCGCGAGTTCTCCAGCAGGTCCACAATCACCTGCCGCTGTCGCGTCATCCGCAGCCCCTTCTCCCGGCAGGCCTCGGAAAGGGACTTCCCGGCCATCTTCCGGTCGTAGGTGCGGTCGCTCACAGCCTGTGATCTGGTCTCCATACCGCCATGGTGGCTCCTATCGCTTCTCTTTGTCAAATAAAAACACTTGCCCTGCAGAACAGACGCCCATTTGCCGATGTACAGGGAAGCCCGTCTTCTTGCCAGGCCAAGGGTCCTGCCGCCGTGTCCGGAAGCGTTGCCCTCCTGGCTCCGAACGTGCTATAATAACACCCGGTAAATCTACCGGGTTGAGACAGAGGAGGGCAAGCTGATGAAGCCGGATTCTGATGTCAGAGGCCCGGAGGCCCCCGCCGTGGCGGCGGTCTCCATTTACCCTGGAGAGCGCCACCTGCTGGATCCCGAGCTGGTGGCCGAGGCGAGGAGGAGCCTCATCGAGAATCACGAGCTCCTGTGCGAGCCGGCGTGTTCGTCGGATCTCGAAAACGATATTCTTCTGGAGCTCTGAGTCCGGTCCGGGCTGTTTCGCCGGTGTCCCGGAAGTTCACCGGCGGGCAGGGAAAGCCCGGCAGACAGGTTTGAGGCGATACTGCAAGGCGGACCCAGTCGGGTCCGCTTTCTCTTGTACCCCCTCCGATGGGCTCCTAGCTCAGCCCGTGGGGAAGAACATGGCGTCCATATAGGCGTCGCGGAAGTCGGGGCTGCCGGAGAGTTCCACATAGCGCACCCGGGATCTCAGCCTCTGCGCCTGCCGGCGCTCCGCGTGCGAGAGAAGCGCCATCTGCGCCCCCACTCCTGCCGCATTGCCCACCGACCGGATGCGGTTGAGCGGCACGGGTGGAAGCAGCCCGATCCGCCGGGCGCTTGAGGGTCTCACAAAGTTGCCGAACGCTCCGGCCAGCAGGACGACGCCCAGCCCGGCGGGGTCCACTCCGTTGCGGTCGCACAGCACTTGGATGCCGGCCGCGATGGAGCCCTTGGCGTTCTGAAGCTCCCGGATATCCGCCTGGGTCAGCGCCACTTCCCCCTGATGCCGGTCACCAAAGACCACCTCCTGCGCGCCGTCGCGCTCGCGCAGCCGGGCAGCGGCCGGAGCCGGGACCGTATCCGGAAGTTCGTCCGCGGGCAGCAGGCGGCCGGTCTCGTCCACCAGTCCGCTTTCCAGCAGCGCCGCCACCGCGTCCACCAGTCCGGAACCGCAGAAACCCCGGGCGCGCGCTCCGCCGATGGTCTCGATGCGGAAATCCCCGTCCGGCGTCAGGCGGACCGATGTGATGGCTCCCTCCGCAGCCCGCATTCCGCTGGAGATGTTCGCGCCCTCAAAGCACGGGCCGGCCGGCGCGGCGCAGGCCACGATGTCCCCGTTGACGCACAGGACGATCTCCCCGTTCGTCCCGATATCCACCAGGAGAGAGGTTCCTTTGCGCCTCCAGAGCCGTGTCGCCAGGATGTCCGCCACAATATCGCCGCCCACGTAGCTTGCCACCGCGGGCATCACGTACACCCGTCCGGCGGGGTTGATGTCCATCCGCGCCTGACCCGGTGGCAGGGAAAGCCCCTCCTGAACCACGGGAATATAGGGAGCGAAGGCGATGTTGCGGGGATCTATCCCCAGGAACAGATGCTGCATCACGCTGTTGCCCGCGATGGAGACGGCGTACACATTGCGGCGGTCCGCTCCGGCCTCGTCGCAAAGCTCCCCGATCATCCGGTTCAGCCGGTTGCAGACCTGGGTATAGAGCGTCTTCAGGCCGTTCGGCTCGTTGATGGCGTATTCGATCCGGCTGATGACGTCCGCCCCGTAGGACACCTGCGGGTTCAGATCGCTCGCCACCGCAAGCTCCTCACCGGTCCA